>DASQJL010000082.1 GCA_035631035.1 Candidatus Binatia bacterium
CTGGACCACCGCGCTCGCGGTGGCGAAATAGGTGAACGCGGGCACGATCACCTCGTCACCGGGACCCACGCCGAGGGCCGCGAGCCCGATCGAGATCGCCGAGGTGCCCGAGGAGACGCCGATCGCGTGCCGCGCTCCGAGGGCGGAGGCCAGCTCCCGTTCGAAGGCGTCGTGCTCGGCGCCCAGGATGAACTGTCCCGACGCGAGCACCCGCTCGAAGTCGCGGGCCAGCTCCGCGGCGATCGGCGCATGCGCGCGCGCGAGATCGAGCAGCGGCACCGGGCGCGCCGCTTCCGCGGGCGCCGCCTCGGCCGCGAGCTTACCGGCGCTCATGGGTGGCCTCCGCCGCGAGCCGCGCGCCGTGGGCCGCCTTCAGATCGTTCAGAAGCGCGTCGCGCTTTCCGTAGATCCGCTTGAGCGGGCGCTCCGCGTGCTTGGAGAGCGCGTAGGCGGTGAGGATCGGGAGCGCCACCGTGCTGTCCACGTAGGCCACCACCGCGTCGGGAAGCTTCTCGGGATCGATCTTCCCCCACGACACCGCCTCCGCGGGCGTGGCGCCCGAAAGCCCGCCGGTGTCGGCGCGGGCGTCGGTGAGCTGCAGGAAGTAGTCGTGCCCCGCCTCGTCCAGACCCAGCACCTCCTGGATCTGCGGCTCGGTCTGGAGCGCGAAGTTCTTGGGCGACCCGCCCCCCAGGATCAGGATCGCGCTCTTCCCGCCCGCCTTCTTCGCGCCGTAGACGATGGCCGCGGTCTCGTTCACGTCCCGGAAGACGTCCCACTGGATCGGCTCCCCCTCCAGGGAGAGCGCCGCCGCGTTCATGCCGATCGAGGAATCGCCCGGGGACGAGGTGTAGAGCGGCACCTCCAGCCGGTGCGCTGCCGCCACGAGCGAGACCTCCCCCTGGTTCAGCGCGCGCTCGCGCTCGGCCACGTAGCGCCCCACGCGGTAGTGGAACTCGGCCGTGCCCATCGGCCGGTGGAACTCCGGCTGGCGCATCACCTCGCGGAAGAAGGCGTCGGTGCGAAGCAGCACGTCGTAGTCGAAGAAGATGTCGAAGATCCGGACGATCCCCTGCTCGCGCAGCACCACGTCGTCGGCGTTGGCGCGCCCCTGGTGCATCGTGAGCCCGATGCCGAAATGGGTGTCGTGGTAGAGATTGGCGCCGGTCGAGATGACCCAGTCGACGAACCCGGCCTTGAGGAGCGGAATCAGGCAGGAGCGCCCCATGCCCGCCGGCGTGAGCGCGCCGCTCAGCGTGAGCCCCACCGTGACGTCGGGCTCGAGCATCTTCTCCACCAGGAGGCGGCACGCCTCCCGGAGGCGCGCGCCGTTGTAGGCGAGGAACGCGGTATCCACGAGCCGGTCCACCGTGATGCCGGGACGGATCGGATCGGGAGCGATCGAGGGGCCCTTCGAGTAGCGCGGCGATTTCGACGACGAAGCCATGGCTCAGGCCTTTCCGTAGATGGGGATGAGCGCTCCGGTGACCGCGGCCGATGCCTCCGAGCCGAGGTACGAGAGGAGTGCTGCGATCTGTTCGGGGCGGACCCAGGTCGCGACGTCGGCCTTCGGCATCGCGGCCCGGTTCTGCGGCGTGTCCACGAGGCTCGGAAGCACCGCGTTGGCGGTGACGCCGTCCTTCTTCAATTCCTGCGCCAGCGTGGCGACCAGCGCGTGCAGCCCGAGCTTCGAGGCCGCGTAGGGCGCCGCTCCGGCCTGGGCCTGCACGGCGCCCCGCGAGGAGACGAAGAGGAGCCTGCCTCCCCCCGATCGCTTGAGATGGGGAATCGCGTGCTTCGCGGCCCAGAACGCGGAGAGGAGATTCAGCTCGATCATGCCGCGCACCGAGGCCTCCGGGAGCTGTTCCACCGGGACGCCGCCCTCGTAGCCCCCCGCGATGTGGGCGAGCACGGCGAGGCCGCCCAGCCGCGCGGCCGCGCCGTCCACCGCCCCGCGCGTGGAATCGTGGTCGGTGACGTCGGCCTGGAACCCGGCCAGTCGCCCCGATTCGACCTCGGAGGCGTGCGCGGCGCGGAGCCGCTCCCACTCGGCGGGCGCTCGATAGGTCACCGCCACGGCGTCGCCGTCCTGGAGAAACCGCGCCGTCACGGCGCTTCCGATGGAGCCGGTCCCGCCGGTGATCAACACGCCCCGCGCCATGAGCCTCCCTGCCGCTAACGTGAACGGAAGCCGGCAGTATAGCGTGGGGCGTCGGCGACGTTCCAGAGCGCCGCTCTGGGGACCCATCCCACGGGGCTTCCCCCGATGATCACCTCGACGTCGTCGCCGTGGACACGCCCGGCGCGGGCGCGCTCTCCGGCGCGCATGAGGATCGGCGCGCGGGGGGTTTCGTCCACGCCGCTCCGCGCCTCGACGCTCATGGCCACCACGACGGCTTCGGGATGACGCCGCTCGGTGACCGCTCCCGCCGTGAGCCATGCCGCCAAAAGCAGCCCGGCGGCAACGCCCGCGGCGGCTCCGCGCGGAAGCCAGCGGCCGAGGCGTCCCGCGGGGAGGCGGCGCTCCGAGCGCGCGATCGCCGCGATGCCCGCGGCCGCCCCGAGCGCGACGAGGAGCGCTGCGAGCCACCATCCCTCCGCCGCCGAGAGGGCGATGGCGGGACCGCGCGGCATGGGCGGAAGGTCCTCTCCGCGCGCGGCCGCCACGGTCCGCTCGGCGATGGCCAGGTTTCGCCGGATGTCGCCCGCGCGCGGATCGATCCGCTTCGCGGCGAGCAGGAACGCGGTCGCCTCGCCGATCGAGCCGCGCCCCAGCGCCGCGGTGCCCGCGTCGTAGAGGACGCCCGCGTCGCCGGTCATGCCGCCTCCCGCGCCAGCCGCTCGACGAACGTCCGCGCCCCGGCGATCGCCTCACTGGCGGCACCCGGCGTGGCCGGCGCGAACGCGATCCGCTCCAGCGATTCCAGATTCCGCCGCGCCTCCTCGACCATGGCCTCGCCGGCGCCCGCATCGAGAGCGCGACGCAGCGTCTCCTCCCGCGAGCGCCCCTCCACGTCGGCGCCGTAGCGGACCCCGAGCGACTCGCCCAGCATCGCCGCGGCCCGGGCCGCCGCCGACGCGGCCGGAAGGCCGGAGCCCTCGAGCGCGGCCAGCTCGCGCGCGAGACGCTCCAGCTCCGAGCGCCGGCGCCGCTTCGGGTCGAGCCGGGCGCGCCGGCGCGCGCCGGCCGCGAGCGCCGCGCCCGCGAGCGCCGCAAGCGATCCGGCGCCGAGGGCCGCCGCGCCGGCCGGAGGCCCCAGCGAGAGCGACCCCCGCGGACCGGGGGTTTTGCGCGGGGCCGCCGGCGGCTCCATCGGCGCGGCCGCGGCCAACGTGGAGTCGCCGCCCGCGACGACACGGATCGGGATCGAGTCGGAGGTCTGCGTGTGGAAGCGCCCGTCTTCCGGATCGAACCAGGAGAAGCGGATCGGCTCGATGGCGAAGGTGCCGGGGACCTCGGGAACGAACGCCTTCTCGTGGCGCCGCTCGCCGCGGACCTCGAGCCCCTCGTTGCGCGCGCTGACCGCGCCGGGCGATTCGAAGGAACGGAGCGGGAGCGACGCGCCGACGTCGGGATCGCCCGCGGTGTTCAGGTTTCCCGCGCCGCGGAGGATCGTGGTGACCGTGACCGGCTCGCCGGCGCGCGCGACGAGGCGGTCCACCCGGACGTCCATCGAGAGGCGGCCCACCGCGCCCCGGAAGCCCGGCGGAGCGCCCCCGGGCAGCGGGAGCACGGTGACCGTGGCACTCTCGGTCTGGAGGGGGATCGTTTCGATCTGCGTCTCGGGGAATCCGAGAAGGCTCCAGGGATCGGGCGCGGTGGTCGAGCGCGCGACGCGCGCCTCGATGCGGCCGGGGCCCAGCGTGAGCTTCCCCGTGCGCGTCGGGAAGTAGGCCACGTCCTGCTCGTAGGCGATGTAGTCCTCCTTGCCCACCCGCACGCGGCCGCGCTTCATCTCGCCGAGCGACTCCTTCCAGAAGCCGTTCGCCTCGGCCACCTCCCACATCGGGACCTCTTCCAGGCGGTCGCGCGCGAAGAGGACGAAGCGTGCCGTGATCTGCTGGTTCCAGTAGGCGCGGCGCCGGTCCACGACCAGCCGGACGAACATCTCGGGCAGGCTCTCGTCGCCCCACACCCGGGGAGGGATCGCTTCTCCGGGCGGCGCTCCCGGCGGACCGGGCGCCTGCGCGCCGGCACCCCCGACCTCCAGCACGATCGGCTGGGTCTGCGCGCGCGCTCCCCCGGAAACGATCGCCACGGGAGGAATCGTGTAGCGCCCCGGGGCCGCGGCGCTCACGAGAAAGATGCTCGTGGTCGAGCGCGAGAGATTCCCGTTCACCCAGGAGAAGTTCTGGGAGTTGGCGACGCGCACGATGTGGAGCCCCGGCACCGAGGGGAGGGCGTAATCGGGCAGGCTCACGCCGCGCGCCTCGGCGACCACGGTGATCTGCGCCTCCTCCCCTACCGCGACGTGGTTCTTGTCGAGCTGCGCCTCGATGAGCAGGCGCGGCGCCGCGGCGCGCCCCGGCGCGGGGGCGACCGCGGCAAGGAGAAGGAGAACGGCGGCAATCCCGTTCCGCGCACTACCAGTCACGGACGTTCTCCCGCCTGGGCTCGCTCTGCTGCTTCTCGCGCTGGCGATCCGAGCGCCGCTCCGACTCGAGCGCATCCAGCCAGAGTTCCGCGTCGGAACGGCTCGGGATCGGGCCCGACGCGGAGGGGGGCGTGTTCTGCCGGCCGGGAGAGGGCGGCGCGTTCGGCTGCGCATTGCCCCCACCTCCCCCGCCACCCGAGCCGGGACCGGTCGGACCCTTGGACCCGGAGCCTCCCTGGTTGGGCGGCGTGGGCGGCGGCTTCGCCTCGCGCAGGCGGCGGAGCGCCTCCTCGAGGTTCTTCTTCGCGTCGGCGCGGCGCGGGTCGGCGCGAAGCGACTCCTTGTAACCCTCGATCGCCGCGTCGAGCTGGTTCTTCCGGAGCGCGTCGTTGCCCAGGTTGAACGCGGCGGCGCTCCGCGCGGGAGCGCCGTGGAGCTTCATCGCGTCCCGGAACGCCGCCGCCGACGAGTCGGCCAGTCCCAGCTTCCGGAACGCGATCCCCTGGTCGTAGCGGACGGCGGCCGAGGTCGGCTGTTCCTGGCGCGCCTCGCCGAAGGAGTGGAGCGCCGCGGCGTCCTCTCCCTTCTTCAGCTGGCGCACGCCGCGCCGCGCGGGGCCGCCCCATTCGTAGAACGCCCCGAGCGTGCTCGCGGCGAGCAGGACCAGCACGAGGGCGCGCTTCACCGCTTCCTCCGCCGCGGCACGAGCCGCTCCAGCACGAGGAGCAGCCCCGCGCCCGCGGCAAACCACGCGAACCGCTCGTCGTAGGCGCGCACCGTCTGCCCGCGCGCCTCCACGCCCCCCTCGGAGCGCATCGCGTCGGCCAGGTGGAGCGCCGCGCGGCCGGTGCCGTCCCCGCGCTCGTAGGTGCCGCCACCACGCTTGGCGAGGTCGCGGAGGAGCGGCTCGTCCAGCTTCGTCTGCACGATGGTTCCCTCGGGATCGCGGCGCTTGCCGACCACGACCCCGGTCGAGTCCACGATCGGGATCGTCGCGCCCTGCGGCGTACCCATGCCGAGCGTGAAGAGGCGCGCGCCCGCGCCGCGCGCCATGCCCGCGGCCGCGCGCGGGTCGCCCTCGAGGTTTTCTCCGTCGCTCACGAGCAGGACGGCGCGGGGCCGCTCCCCCGGCCGGCGAAGGAGCATCGAGGCGAGCCGCACCGCGCCGGCGACGTTGCTCCCGGGCTCGTCCAGATCCTCGGGCACCGCGGTCTCGACCACGGACTCGAGCCCTTGCGTGTCGGTGGTGAGGGGACTCAGCACGCGCGCGTTCCCCGCGAACTCGACGACCCCGATGCCGGAGCCCTCGAGCGCCGAGAAGAGGGAGAGGAGCTCGCGCTTGGCGGCGCGCAGCCGGTCGGGACGGACGTCGCGCGCCTCCATGCTGTGGGAGAGGTCGAGCGCGATCACGAGATCCACCCCGCGCGAGGTGGTGGTCACGAGCCGGAAGCCGGCCTGGGGGCGCGCCATCCCCGCGATCGCGAGGGCGGCCGCAGCGAGCAGGAGCGCGTGCCGGGCCCATCGGAGCCCGGCGCCGGGCGTCTGGGCCCGCAGGCGGAGCATGCGCGGCTCCCCCAGCATCCGCTCCAGGCGCCCGCGCCGCCGCTCGGCGAACGCCAGCGCGAGCAGGAGGACCGGCACCAGCCAGAGCAGCGACAGGAGTTGAGGTTCGGCCCAGCGCACGAACGGCCTCCTAGGGGTAGCGGCGGAGCCAGGTCGCGCCGAGGAGCACGTCGAGGGCGAGCAGGATCAGCCCCGCGGCCAGGAACTTCGGCCCCGCCTCGGCCCATCGGGTGTACGAACGCATCTCCACGCGCGAGGGTTCCAGCGCGTCGATCTCGTGATAGACGCGGTCCAGGAGCTCGGCCGTGGTCGCCCGGAAGTAGCGGCCGTGCGTGGTGTCGGCGATCGCCTTCAGCGTCGTCTCGTCCACGTCGGAGCGCACCCAGATGTAGTGGCGTCCCAGCACCGGGTCGTCCACCGGGAAGGGCGCCTGTCCCTGGGTCCCGGCGCCGACCGTGTAGACGCGCACGCCCACCGCGGCCGCCAGTCGCGCCGCCGTGACCGGGTCGACCGAGCCCGCATTGTTGATCCCGTCGGTCAGCAGGACCAGCACCCGGCTCTTCCCTTTCGTCAGCCGGAGCCGTTCCGCCCCGAGCGCGATCGCCGAGCCCACCGCGGTACCGTCCGGAAGCATCCCGAAGTCGAGACCGTCGATCAACGCGTTCAGGCCGTCGTAGTCGAGCGTGACCGGCGAGATCAGCTCCGCGCGTCCCGCGAAGGCGACGAGGCCGATCCGATCGTGCTCCCGCCCGCGCACGAAGCGCTTCGCCACCTCCTTCGCGACGAAGAGACGGTTCTGCGGCCGGAAGTCCTCGCAGCGCATCGAGCCCGACACGTCGATGGCGAGCAGGATGTCGATCCCCTCGCTCACGATCTCGCGCACCTCGCGCCCGGCCTGGGGGCGCGCCGCGGCCACCAGGAAGAGCGCCGCCGCCAGGGGCGCGAGCCAGGGCGCCGCGGCCGCGGCCCAGGCTTTCGGGCCCCGGGCGGAGGGAACGAGCGCCAGGCTCGGCACCGGCAGCTCGGGGTCGCGGAGCCGGGCGCGCCGGCGCGCGAAGAGCCAGAGGAGCACGGCGGGAATCAGGAGCAGGAGCAGGAGCGGCTGGCCGAAGCGCACCGGTCAGCCCTTTCCCGCGCGGGCGGCCGGCGGGCCGGGCGGGGTCCCGCCCGATCCGGCGTCGGCGCTCTCGGCCGCGGCAGGGGTCCGCGCCGGCAGGCGCTCCGGAAGGCGCTCGGCCGTGTCCAGCACGTCGAGCGCTTCGTCCCAGCCGCCGCCGCGCCGCGCGAACTTGGCGAGATCGGCGCGGGAGAGCGCCCGCCGGAGCGCGTCCACGCCGTCGGGCGCGACCGATCCGCCCGCGCGAAGGTCGCGAACGATCTCCATCGTCGTGCGGTCGCGCGTCGTGATCCCGGTGGCCGCCGCCGCGTAGTCGCGGATGGCGAGCGAGAGCCGGTCATAGAAAGCGTCGCGCGGCATCGGCTCCCCCTCCGCGCGAAGGGTGGCGATCGCGCGGCGCAGCAGAACGTCGGGCGGCTCCGCGGGGACCGGCGGCGCCTCCCCGGGCTTTCGCCGCCGCCGGATCGCGCGCGCGATCAGGATCGCGGCGACGATCGCGAGGAGGAGGAGTGCCGCGGCGACCGCATAGTCCACGCGGCGCAGCTCGGGGGTGATCGGCCCCCGGTCGGGCAGCACGGTGCCGCTCGCGGCGCGCGTCAGGGAATCCACGGCGAGGGTGTCGGCCGGGAAGAGAAGCGTGTCGCGCGCGGTCCCGTACGCCACCGGAAGGCGCACGGCGGGAAGGGCGATGGGGCCCAGGCCGAAGCCGCGGACCTGGTAGGGCCAGCGATAGACCGCCCGGTCGGCCGCCCCCTTGGTCCCGCTCGAGCGCGCCGATTCGATGCGGGGCGCCTTGGGCGCGGCCAGGTCCAGCTCGGGCGCCGCGGGGCTTCGGAGCAGCTTTCCCGGAACGGCCCCGGCGGGAAGATCGGCAGTGAGCGTCCAGACGGAAGGGTCGCCCAGCGTGACGCGGCGGGGCGAGAGGCTGCTCTTCATGAGGATCCGCCGGCCGCCGCGGATCTCCTCGCGCTCGGCGGTGGCGCCCGAGCGCTCATCGGAGCGGCGCGCGCAGCCCGCGGCGAGTAGAAGCGCCGCGGCGAGGAGGAGGACCGGCGCGAGGCGCCGCGCGGCGGGCTGGAACGGCGCGGGGATCACCCGCCCCGGTGCGCGCGCCGCTCGAAGTGCCGGATGAGGGGCGGAGCGACGGGCGCGCCCACTTCGAGCGCGATGCGCCCCGCGCGGGCGCGCGTGAAGGCCTCGGTGATTCCGCGCGCGCGCCGGGCCCGCTGCGCGCGCCACTCGGCGCGACCGCGGCGGGAGCCGAGATCGGCCCACCCCACGCGTCCGGTCTCCAGATCGCGCGCCAGGACCAGCCCCGCAGGCGGAAGCTCGCGCTCGAGGGGATCGGATACCTCGACGACGACCACCTCGTGCCGCCGCGCCAGGTAGGAGAGCGGCCGGTCGAAGTCGGAGGCGATCCAGTCGGAAACGAGCACGACGATGGCGCGGCGCCGGAGCACGCGGCCGAGGAAGGAGAGGGCTCCGGCGAGATCCGTGCCCCGCCCTTTCGGCTCGTAGGCCAGCATCTCGCGCACGACGCGGAGGGTGCGCGCCCGGCTCTTCCCCGGCGGCAGGTAGAGCTCGACCCGGTCGGTGAAGAGGAGAAGTCCCACGCGGTCGCGGTTCCGCGCCGCGGCCAGGGCGATCAGGGCGCCCGCCTCGGCGGCGATCTCGCGCTTGGTGCGCGCGCGGCTCCCGAACGCGAGCGATCCCGAAAGGTCCATCGCCACCACCACGGTCAGCTCGCGCTCCTCTTCGAAGCGCTTCACGTAGGGGCGTCCCGCCCGCGCCGTCACGTTCCAGTCGATCGCGCGCACGTCGTCGCCGACCACGTACTCGCGGACGTCGGCGAACTCCAGCCCCTTCCCGCGGAAGGCGCTGCGGTAGGCGCCGGAGAAGACCTCTTCGACCGCGCGCCGGCTCCGGATGGTGAGCCGCCGCACCTGGGCCAGGAGCTCGGGGGTGATCACGGCGATGCCGCCGCGGCCGCGCTCACGGCACTTCCACGCGCGCGAGGATGCGGCGCGTCACCTCGTCCACCGGCACCCCCTCCGCCTCCGCCTCGTAGGTGAGCAGGATGCGGTGGCGGAAGACGTCGGGCGCGAGGAGCTTGATGTCGTCCGGCGTCACGTAGGCGCGGCCGTCCAGGAACGCGTTGGCGCGGGAGGCACGCGCCAGCGCAAGCGTCGCGCGCGGCGAGGCGCCGAACTGGATGAGCGGCCGGAGGTCCAGGCCGTACCGCTCCGGCTCGCGGCTTGCGTGCACGAGATCCACGATGTAGCGGCGGATCCGGTCGTCGGTATAGATCGCGTTCACGGTGTGGCGCGCCCCGGTGATCTGATCGGCGGTGACGATCGGCTGCGGGAGCGGCGGCACCTCGCCCCCCATCCGGTCGAGGATGATCCGCTCCTCCTCGGGCGTGGGATACCCCACCTTGATCTTCAGGAGGAAGCGGTCCATCTGCGCTTCGGGAAGCGGGTAGGTCCCCTCCTGCTCGATCGGGTTCTGCGTCGCCAGCACCCAGAAGAGCGCGTCCAGCGGATAGGTCGTGTCACCGATCGTGACCTGCCGCTCCTGCATCGCCTCGAGGAGGGCGCTCTGCACCTTGGCCGGGGCGCGGTTCACCTCGTCGGCGAGGAGGATCTGCGTGAAGACCGGTCCGAACTTGGTGGCGAAGGCGCCGCGCTGCGGATCGAAGACCAGCGTCCCCGTGAGGTCGGCCGGCAGGAGGTCGGGCGTGAACTGGATGCGCTGGAAGCGCGCGTGGATCGCCTGGGCGACCGTGCGCACGGCGAGCGTCTTGGCCAGCCCCGGCACCCCTTCGAGGAGGAGATGGCCGTCGGCGAAGAGCCCGATCAGGATGCGCCGCACCATCGCGGCCTGCCCCACGATCGTCCCCTCGATGGCGGAGAGCAGGGGTGCTACGAAGGCGCTCTCCTCCCGCACGCGCGCGGTCCGTTCCTCGAGGGTCAGCGACGGTGTCTCGGGCATGCGCGTCAGCGGGTCAGGCGGCTCTGCGGGGGTAGAGCGGGAACGCCGCGCAGAGCGCCTCGACGTCGGCGCGGATCTTGGCGAGCGACGCGGGTTCGGCGCGCTTTTGGATGGCCTCGTCGATCCAGGCGGCGAGGCGGCGCATCTCGGCGACCCCGAAGCCGCGCGTGGTGACCGCGGGGGTGCCGATGCGGATGCCGCTGGTCACGGCCGGAGGCCGCGGATCGTTCGGGACGGCGTTCTTGTTCACGGTGATGCCGGCCGCATGGAGCGCGGTCTCGGCGTCGGCGCCGGAGAACCCGGCCTGCTTCAGGTCCACGAGGAGCAGGTGGTTGTCGGTTCCCCCGGTCACCAGCTGAAAGCCCCGCGCGGTGAGCTCGGCCGCGAGGGTCTTCGCGTTCTCCACGACCCGCTCGGCGTACGCGCGGAACTCCGGCGCCGCCGCTTCCTTCAGGCAGACCGCTTTCGCGGCGATCACGTGCATGAGCGGCCCCCCCTGCATGCCCGGGAAGACCGACTTGTCGATCGCTTTCGCGAACTCGGAGCGGCAGAGGATCATCCCGCTGCGCGGTCCCCGCAGGGTCTTGTGCGTCGTCGTCGTGACCGCGTCGGCGAACGGGACGGGGCTGGGATGCACGCCCGCGGCGACCAGTCCGGCGACGTGCGCCATGTCGAAGACGAAGCGCGCGCCGACCTCGTCGGCGATGGCCCGGAGCCGCGCGAAGTCGAAGAAGCGCGGATAGGCGCTCGCCCCCGCGACCAGCACCGCGGGACGGTGCTCGCGCGCGAGCCGCGCCGTCTGGTCGTAGTCGAGGAGGCCGGTCTCGGGCGACAGGCCGTACTGCACCGCCTTGAAGACGATGCCGGAGTAGCTGACCTTGTGCCCGTGCGTCAGGTGGCCGCCGTGCGCGAGCGCCATGCCCAGCAGCGTGGAGCCGGGCGCCATCAGCGCCATGTAGGTGGCGAAGTTGGCCTGCGCCCCGGCGTGCGCCTGCACGTTCACGTGCTCGGCGCCGAAGAGCGCCTTGGCCCGCTCGATGGCGAGCGTCTCGGCCACGTCCACGAACTCGCAGCCGCCGTAGTAGCGCTTCCCCGGATACCCCTCGGCGTACTTGTTCGTGAGGGGCGATCCCATCGCCTCGAGCACCGCCTCGCTCACGAAGTTCTCGGAAGCGATCAGCTCGACGGTGCTCTGCTGGCGCCGGACCTCCGCCCGGATCGCGGCGTCGATCTCGGGATCGACCGCGGCAAGCGGGCGCGCCGCCGCCGGGAGAGCGGACGGCGCGTCCGAAACCGGAGCGTCGGGAGTGCGCGGATTCATGATCGCGGCACGGGCGCGGGCGGGCGCGGTGCTAACGCGCCTTCTTCGCGGCCCGCTGCACCTTGGCGCGCGCTTCCACGGGGAAGAGCCAGCCGTGCCGGTCGCGCTCGCGTCCCTCGATGATGTCGAAGAACGCCTCTTGAAGCCGCCGCGTCACCGATCCGACGCGGCCGTTTCCGACCGGGAGCCGGTCCACCGATGTGATGGGCGTGATCTCGGCCGCGGTCCCGGTGAAGAAGACCTCGTCCGCGATGTAGAGCGTCTCGCGCGGGATCTGCTCCTCGCGGGTTTCGATCCCGAGATCCTTGGCGATCTCGAGGATGCTGTCGCGTGTGATGCCCGGCAGGATGGCGCTCGCGATGGTCGGGGTGCTCAGGACGCCGTTCTTGACGAGGAAGACGTTCTCGCCGCTCCCCTCGGCGACGAAGCCGAAGGAGTCGAGGGCGATCCCCTCTTCGTAGCCGTCCGTGACCGCCTCGAGCTTGATGAGCTGGCCGTTCATGTAGTTCGCGCCGGTCTTGGCCATGAACGGGAACGTGTCGGGCGCGGCGCGCCGCCACGAGGAGACCTTCACCGCGATGCCGGCCTCGAGCGCCTCGGCGCCGAGATACTTCCCCCAGTTCAACGTCGCGATCGCCACGTCCACCGGGACGCCGGTCGGATTCACGCCGAGCGTCTTGTGCCCGCGATAGACCACGGGGCGGATGTAGCAGGCGCCGCCGCCGTTCTTCTTGACCGTCTCCTTGGCGGCATCCATCAGCTCGCTGACGGAGTACGGGCAGTCGATCCGCGAGATCTTGCAGGAGTCGAGCAGGCGCTGCATGTGCCGGTCCAGCCGAAAGACCGCCGTCCCCTTCGGCGTGTCGTAGGCGCGGATCCCCTCGAACGTGCTCGAACCGTAGTGCACGACGTGCGAGAGGACGTGGATCTTCGCGTCCTCGTACGCCACGAACTTCCCGTTCATCCAGATGTAGCCTTGCGGCTCGCGAGACATCGCCCCTCCTTTAAACGGCCACGGCGTCCGGACGGACGCCGCCTATCGAACGCCTTCCCGCCGCTCGACGGCCTCCCGGATGACCGGGAGCCAGCGCAGCATGTGACTTCGAATCCGGTTGAATGTATCGACGTAATCATCAGGACCCCCATAGATTGGGTCCCTGACGCCGTCGTCTGCTCCCCCCTCGGCCCCGTGCTCGGACACCAGGTGGACCCGATCCGCAGAATCGGGCGCCAGGCTCTGGGCGGCGGAGACGTGGGCGGGCTCCATGGCGAGGACCAGATCGGCCTCGCGGACGAGCGCCGCCGTGAGCGGGCGGGAGCGGTGCTTCGTGAGATCGAGGCCACGTGAAGAGGCGGTCTGAATGGCGTATGCGGCGGCCGGGGCTCCCTCCCCCGCGCTCGACCCCGCCGACGATACGGTCACCCGTTCGGCGATGTCGGGCGGAAGGACGGAGCGGAGAATCGCTTCGCCCATCGGGCTACGGCAGGTGTTCCCGGTGCAGACGACGAGAACCTGGAACATGAGCCTCGCAATGTTGGAGAAAGAGCGTCGCGAAGCCCAGTCTAGGGGCCCCCCGAGGGGGCGTCAAGGGGCGCTTCCCGGCAGGGTCACCGCCCCCTGGCGCAGTACCGTAACCCGCTCTCCCTCCGCGCGTACCACCGTCGACGGAGCGCCCGAAAGAGGGCCCGAATCGACCACGAGCGCGACGCCGTCGGGAACGTCGTCGGGAGGGGGCGCCGTGGCTGCCGGCGCCGCCCCCGGAGCGTTCGCCGAGGTGGACACCACGAGTCCTCCGGCCGCCAGGATCACCTCGCGCAGGAAGGAGCTTCCCGGGCAGCGGAGCGCGACCGTTCCGCCCGGACCGAGCAGCGCCGCGGGGACGGAGGGACCGGCATCCAGCACGAGGGTGAGGGCTCCCGGCCACTGCGCGTGGATCAGCGAGGCGGCGGGCGCGGGGAGCGCGGCCATGAAGCGATAGGCGTCGCCGGGGCGCGCGACGAGTCCGATCCACCCCTTCCCCGGGCCGCGCGGCTTCAGCGACTCGAGGCGCGCGATGCCGGGCGCGCTGGCGGCGAGCGCGTGATACCCGTACAGGCCCTCGGCGGGAAGGATCGCGACGCCGCCCTCGCGGAGGGCCGCGCCGGCGCGCCGGACCGCTTCGTCCCGCGTCCCGTCGCTCAAGACGATCCGCTCGGCCAACGTGTCGCGTCCTGGGCTACAGCTTCTCGCCCCGCGCGAGCCGTTCCTTCAAGTCGTCCAGCTTGATCTGGAGCGCGGGATCGGCCAGGGCCAGGATCTGCGCCGCCAGCACCGCCGCGTTCTTCGCCCCCGCCGAGCCGATCGCCACGGTCGCGACCGGAACCCCCGCGGGCATCTGGACGGTGGAGAGGAGCGCATCCGCGCCCCCCAGGGGCGAGCCACCGAGCGGCACGCCGATCACGGGGCGCGTCGTGTGCGCCGCGACCGCGCCGGCGAGATGGTTCGCCATCCCCGCCGCCGCGATGAACACGTGGACGCCGCGCGCGGGTCCTCCGCGCACCAGCTCGCGCACGCGGTCGGGGCTCCGATGCGCCGAGGCCTGCTCCAGCTCGTTCGGAATGCCGAGCCGGTCGAGCACCTTGACCGCTTCCTCCAGCGTGGAGCGGTCCGACTCGCTCCCGATCAGGATCATCACCCGGGGCGCGCTCACGACGCGGTCCCCGCTTCGAGCGGATTGGCGGCGATGTCCTTCCGGTAGCGCATCCCCGCGAACCCGATCCGCGCCACCGCGCCGTAGGCGGCATCGCGGGCGCGCTCGAGCGTCTCGGAGCGCGCGGTGATGCCGACGACGCGCCCGCCGGCCGTGACCCAGCGGTCCCCGCGGCGGTCCACGCCCGCGTGGAAGATCGAGAGGCCGTGCGGCCAGGGGCCCTCGAGACCCTCGATCGGGACGCCCGACTCCGAGCGCTCGGGATAGCCGCGCGAGGCGAGCACGACACAGACGGCGGCGCCTTCGTGCGCGACGAACGTGGCGTGCCGCTCGGCGGGAAGCGCTCCGCGGGCGGCGGCGCGGAAGAGCGGAAAGGGATCTTCGGTCAGCAGCGGAAGCACGACCTGCGCCTCGGGATCGCCGAAGCGCGCATTGAATTCGAGCACGTGGGGGCCCTCGCGGGTGAGCATCAGTCCGACGTACAGGATGCCGCGGTACGGCGTTCCCTCTTCGCGCAGCGCGCGGAGCACGGGGTCGACGAAGCGGCGGCCGATCGCGATCGCCTCCTCGGCCGCCGGGACGCGCGCCGGGGCGCAGGCGCCCATTCCGCCGGTGTTGGGGCCGCGGTCGCCGTCCTCCAGGCGCTTGTGGTCCCGCGCGGCGGGAAAGAGCATCCACCGCTCGCCGTCGGTGAGCACGAGGAGCGAGGCTTCCTCGCCGCGCAGGCACTCCTCGACCACCACGACGGCGCCGGCATCTCCGAGGACCCGGCGGCGCATCATCGCGTCGATCGCCTCGCGGGCCGCCTCGCGCGACTCCGCGATCACGACCCCTTTTCCCGCCGCGAGCCCGTCGGCCTTGAGCACGACGGGATAGCCGAGCTGATCGGCGCCGCGCTCGGCGTCCTCGGGCGTCTCGGCGATCACGCAGCGCGCCGTCGGGAGCCCCAGCGCGAGCAGCCGCTCCTTCGCGTGGCGCTTGCTCGACTCCAGGCGCGCTCCCGCGATTCCCGGCGCCAGCACGTCGATCCCCACCCCGCGGAGCGAATCGCCGATGCCCAGCGCGAGCGAGGACTCAGGGCCGATGACGGCGAGATCGATGGAGTTGCGTCGCGCCCACGCCGTGAGCCCGCGGACGTCGGTGGTCGCGATCGGCACCCGCTCGGCGACCGGCGCCATTCCCGGGCTCCCCGGCGCGACCAGCACGTGCGGGTGGGACGGCGAATCGTGCAGGGCGCAGACGATCGCGTGCTCGCGACCACCCTGCCCCACGACCAAAATCCGGGGTCCGACTTCCATCAGCCCTCCCCGCCGAGCGCGCTTCGTAGCGCGGCCTGGAGCTTCTCGGGATGGGCCCGTCCGCGCGACTGCTTCATCGCCTGGCCCACCAGGAACGCGAAGGTCTTCTCTTTGCCGGCCCGGAACTCGGCGGCGGGGCCGGGATTCGCCGCGATCACCTCGCGCGCGAGGGCAACGAGCTCCGCCTCGCTTTCGATGGGGGCCAGGCCGTGCCGGCGCACCAGCTCGGCCGGGGGCGCCTCGTCGGTGAGCATCCGCTCGAAGAGCTGCTTGGCGATCTTCCCCGAGATCGCCCCGCTCGCGATCATCCCGATCATCGCGCCCAGCCGGTCGGCGCGGATCGGGAAGGTCTCGATCGGCTGGCCCGTCTTGTTCCGGACGGCGTTCACCTCGGTCATGATCCAGTTCGAGGCCAGCTTCGGCTGCCCCGACGCGGCGACCGCCTCCTCATAGTAGGCCGCGAGCGACCGCGTCTCCGTGAGCACTTCGGCGTCATACTCCGGGATTCCGTGGGCCGCGACCAGCCGCTCCCGCAGCGCGTCCGGCAGCTCGGGCAGCTCGGCCCGCACCGATTCGATCCACGCCGGCTCGAGGTCGAGCGGCAGGAGGTCGGGTTCCGGGAAGTAGCGGTAGTCGTGTGCCTCTTCCTTGCTACGCATCGTCTCGGCCACGCCGCGCGCGGAGTCCCAGAGGAGCGTCTCCTGGGTGATCCGGCCGCCCGACTCCACCACGCCGACCTGCCGGGCGATCTCGAACTGGATCGCTTTCTCGACGTAGCGGAAGGAATTCAGGTTCTTGATCTCGGTCTTGGTGCCGAACTCCTTCGCGCCCGCGCGCCGCACGGAGACGTTCGCGTCGCAGCGGAGGCTTCCCTCCTCCATGTTGCCGTCGCAGACGTCCAGGTAGACCAGGATCTGCTTCAGCTTGGTGAGGTAGTGGTAGGCCTCGGCGCCCGAGCGGAGGTCCGGCTCGGAGACGATCTCGATGAGCGGCACGCCCGCGCGGTTCAAGTCCACGCGCGTGGTCTCCACCCCCTCCTTCCCCTCGGGGTGGAGCGACTTTCCGGCGTCCTCCTCGAGGTGGATGCGCACGAGGCCGATCCGCTTGTGCGCGTCGTCGACGTGAATCTCCACCGCGCCCCCCTCGCAGAGCGGCCGGTCGTACTGCGAGATCTGGTAGCCCTTCGGGAGGTCGGGATAGAAGTAGTTCTTCCGCGCGAACACGCTCCGGAGGTTGATCCGGGCGCCGACCGCGAGCCCGGTCATGACGGCGAAGCGCACCGCCCGCTCGTTCGTCACCGGCAGCACGCCGGGGAGCCCGAGGCAGACGGGACAGACCTGCGTGTTCGGCGGCGCGCCGAAGCGCGTCGAGCAGCCGCAGAAGATCTTGGACCGGGTCTTGAGCTGCGCGTGCACCTCGAGCCCGATCACGGGTTCATATAAGGCCAGGGCGGCCACGCCCTGGCCTGAAGCGGCGTCCCTGGCGGCGCTCACGCGCTCACCTCCGCGGCGATCGGCGGCGCCTTGGTCGCGGCGTCGTTCCACCCTTCGTTGGCCCGGGCGATCCGCAACAGCGTCTCCTCGGCGAACGGACGCCCCACCAGTTGGAGCCCGATCGGCAGACCGGTCGCGCCGAAGCCCGCCGGGTAGGAGAGCGCCGGCACTCCCGCGAGCGAAGCCGGGATCGAGTAGACGTCGTTCAGGTACATCGCGAGCGGATCCTCCACCTTCTCGCCTAGGCCGAACGCCGTGGTCGGCGTCACCGGCAGGAGGAGCGCGTCGGTCCCGGAGAGCGCCTTCAGGAAGTCGCCCCGCACGAGCGTGCGCACCTTCTGCGCGCGCAGGTAGTAGGCGTCATAGTAGCCGGCGGAGAGCGCGTAGGTGCCGAGCAGGATGCGCCGGCGCACCTCGCGTCCGAAGCCCTGGCCGCGCGTGCGCTCGTACATCGCGCGCAGGTCGCCGCCGTTCCTGGCGCGCAACCCGTAGCGCACCCCGTCGTAGCGGGCGAGGTTGCTCGACGCCTCTGCCGGAGCGATCAGGTAGTAGGTGGCGATGGCGTGCTTCGAGCTGGGGAGCGCGACGTCGGCGAGCCGCGCGCCGTGCGCGGCGAAGGCGGCCGCGGCCGCGTCGAAGCACGCGCGGATCTCCGGCGAGAGCCCCTCGCCCTCGAGGAGGTCCCGCGGGATCCCGATCGTGAGCCCCTCCATCCCGCCCTCCAGCGCCGCGAGATCGACGGGGCGCGCCTCGGCGCGGCTGGTCATGTCGCGCGCGTCGGGACCGGCCACCGCGTTGTAGGCGAGCGCCGTGTCGCGCGCCGTGCGCGCGAAGGGTCCGATCTGGTCGAGCGAGGAGGCGAACGCGACCAGGCCGTAGCGCGAGACCGCGCCGTAGGTCGGCTTCAAGCCATAGACGCCGCAGAACGCGGCCGGCTGGCGCACCGAGCCGCCGGTGTCGGAGCCGTAGGCGATCGGCGCCTCGCGCGCCGCGACGGCCGCCGCGGATCCGCCGCTCGAGCCTCCCGGCACGCGCGCGAGATCCCAGGGATTTCGGGTCGGGTGGTAGGCGGAGTTCTCCGTCGAGGAGCCCATCGCGAACTCGTCGCAGTTGGTCTTTCCGACGAGGACCGCGTCCGCCGCGCGAAGCCGCTCGATCACGTGCGCGTCGTAGGGCGGCCGGTATCCCTCGAGGATCTTCGAGCCGCAGGTGGTCGGGATGCCGCGGATGCAGATGTTGTCCTTGATGGCGATCGGTGTCCCCGCGAGAGCACCCAGAGGCACGCCGGAGGCGCGCCTCTGATCCACGGCGCGGGCAGCGCGAAGCGCCTCCTCCGGCATCCGGTGGAGATACGTGCCCAGCTTCCCGGCGGTCTGGTCCGCGTGCGTGAGGAAGGCCCGCGTGATCTCTTCGGCGCTCACGCTCCCGGAGCGGACCGCGGCGGCGATCGCCTCGGCGGTGGCGCCGACCCCTTTCACGGATTCGCTCATACGACCTGCGGCACCCGGAAGTAGTCGCCGTCCCGATCGGGGGCCTGCGCGAGGGCTTCGTCCCGCACGTCGCAGGGCCGCTCCTCGTCGGGGCGAAGGGCCGGAGCCTTGCCCTCGGTCACCTGGCTCGTCGGCTCGATGCCGGCGACATCCACCGCCTGAAGCTGCTCGACGTACGCCAGGATCGCCTGGAGCTCCCGCACCATGCGCTCCTCCTCGGCGGGCTCGAGCTCGAGCCGCGCGAGCGCGGCGATCTTCTCGACGGTTCGGGCGTCAATCGGCATGGGACAGTTCCGCGAACGCGGCGAGGATCTTCTTGATCCCCGCGCGCCGGAATTGGATGGTCAGCTTGGCGCGCTCCCCGAACCCCTCGCTCCCCACCACGACGCCCTCCCCGAATTGCGGATGGATGACCCGGAGACCGACCGCGCTCTTGAGGGACCCCTCGGAGCGGCGCATGGCGGCCCCGGCGCTCCGGCGCGGCGAATACCGCGGCGCCTCCACGTCCCAGTGGCGCTCTTCCTGGACCAGGAGGCAGTCCTCCGGGATCTCCGACACGAAGCGCGAGATGCCGCCCCCCGACGCGTTCCAGGTGCGGCGATACGAGGCATGGAAAAGATGGACCCGCTCCCGCGCGCGCGTGAGCGCCACGTAGAAGAGCCGCCGCTCCTCTTCCAACTCGGCCGGCTCGTCCAGCGCCGAGGCGTGCGGCAGGAGTCCCTCCTCCAGGCCCACCACGAACACCACCGGAAACTCGAGCCCCTTCGCCGAGTGGACGGTCATGAGGTTCACGGCGTCCTCGGTGTCGTCCCAAAGGTCCACGTCGGTGAGCAGCGCGACCTCGGAGAGGAAGCCCTCGACCGAGGGATCCTCCGCGCGCCGGGCATAGGCCTCGGCGCCCGCGATCAGCTCCTCGACGTTCTCGATCCGCTCCTCGGACTCGGCCGGCGATTCCTCGGCGAGGTATTCCCGGTAGCGCACGGCGGCGACCACCTCGGCCACGCACGCGGGGGCGGTGCGCTCGAGGAAGGGTCGCATCCCCTCGAAGAGCGCGGCGACACCGGCCAGCTTCTTCGCCGCGGGCACGCCGAGCGCGGCCGGAAGCTCGGGATGGATCAGCGCCTCGGGCACGGTGAGCTTCCGCTCCTCGGCGAAGGCCTGGAGGCGCTCCACCGTGGTCCGGCCGATGCCGCGCGGCGGCACGTTCAGGACCCGGTACCAGGACACCGCGTCCTTCGGCTGCACCAGCGCGCGGAGATACGCGAGCACGTCCTTCACCTCGCGCCGCTCGTAGAAGGAGATCCCGCCGGTGATCTGGTAGGGGATCGCCGAGCGGCGGAGCGCGTTCTCCACCGCTCGCGACTGCGCGTTCGTCCGGTAGAGCACGACGAAGTCCTTGTTCCCCCGGTCCGACTCCCGGCGCTCCTGGAGGAGGATCGAGACGACCTTCTCCCCCTCGGCCTCCTCGTCCGGGAGCACGTGGAGGGTGAGCGGGTCGCCGGCCGGGTTCTCGGTCCAGAGCTCCTTCTCCTTGCGCGCCGTGTTGTGCTTCACGACACCGTTGGCGGCGCGGAGGATGGTCTGGGTGGAGCGGTAGTTCTGCGTCAGCCGGAGCACGGCCGCGTCCGGAAAGCGCTGCTCGAACGAGAGGATGTTCCCCACGTCCGCGCCGCGCCAGCCGTAGATCGACTGATCGTCGTCGCCGACGACGGTGAGGTTCTTGTGGAGGCGCGAGAGCCGTTCGATCAGGTCGAACTGGATCGCGTTCGTGTCCTGGTACTCGTCCACCAGGACGTGCTGGAAGCGCGTGGCGTAGTGGCGGTGCACCCCCTCGTCCAGGTCGAGCAGCTTCACCGTGTAGAGGAGCAGGTCGTCGAAGTCCATCGCCGCCCGGTCGCGCAGTCCCCGCTCGTAGCGCTCGTAGACCTCCGCCAGCTTCCGGTCCACGGGAGCGAACGCCGTCTTCGCGTACTCCGCCGCGGGAATCCCCTCGTTCTTGAGGCTCGAGATGCGCGAGCCCGCGCCCGCGGGGGTGAGGCGCTTGTCGTCGGCGCCCACCTCGCGCAGGAGCTCGCGGAGGAGGCTCCGCTGGTCGTCGGTGTCGTAGATGACGAAGGAGCGGGGATAGCCGAGCGTCTCGGCGTGGCGGCGCAGGATGCGCACGCAGGTGCCGTGAAAGGTGCCCAGCCAGACCTTGAGATCGTCCCCGCCGAGGAGCGCGGCCGCGCGCGAGCGCATCTCGCGCGCCGCCTTGTTCGTGAAGGTGAAGGCGAGGATCTGCTCGGGAAGGACGCCGCGCTCCTGCACGAGATGCGCGATGCGCCCCGTGAGGACGCGCGTCTTCCCGCTGCCCGCGCCCGCCAAAATCAGGAGCGGGCCGCCGGGGTGTTCGACGGCCTGGCGCTGCACGGGATTCAGTTGCACGTCGGGCTAGTACTCCAGTCGGACCTTGAGGTCGAGGTTGTATTCCTCGGGAGGACGGCCTCCGGGCGTGGCGTTCCGATCGGTGCGCTCTCCCTTGAGCAGGAGATGCCGCGTGACGCGGTACTCCGCGCCGATCCGCTGCTCGACGGCCCCCGAGAATTCGCGAGAATAATTGATGTAGAGGTCGCGCGTCACATACTTTCCCGCCCCCACGACGCCCACGTCGAGCGGACCCGAGCCGGTCTCGCCGCCGGCGCGCGCGCCGGTGCCGAGATCGAACGTGTCGATCCAGCCGCTCTGCGAGAGCCACCGCTCGGCATTGCGGAAGAGGTAGGCCTGGATCGGCAGCGCGAGCCCGCCCGCGCCTCCGTTTCCGCCCGTGCCGTCGCCGCTCGCCTCCTGCGAGGGGGTGAACTGCCCGTAGGTGAGCATCCGCCAGAGATCCGCCTGGGAGTAGCGGCTGTCGGGATTGGGATCCCAGAGATGGACCTCGGGGCGGCTCGCCCTTCCGGTCAAGGATACCTTGATGACCGTGGGCGATCCCTTAGAGACCGGGATCGTCGTCTCGCCGTCCACCGCCAGCTCCGGATCGGTCCGGTCGAGGCTGCTGAAGATGAAATCGCCGCTCAGGTTCTGGATCTCGCGCGTGAACAGGTAGTAGCGCCCCTTCCGCACGGTCATCGTGCCGAGCGCGAGGTTCCCCTCCCCCTTGTTGAGCAGCCGGAGATTCCCCTGAAGCTCCACCTCGCTGTCCACGGTGCGGTAGAAGAGTCCCTGCGGCACGTCCACGCTCACGTCGTAGTAGAACGGCAGCACGATCTCCTCCTGGTCGGTGGCGGCCAGGTCGAGCGTGAGGTTCCCCTTGGCGAGCGTGGACGATCCGGTGATGAAGGGGATCTGCCTTCCGTCCTCGGTCGTGCCGTTGGCGATGGTGAAGGTCCCCGTGAGCTGCATCGCGTAGGTCTCGCGATCGGTCACCGTGAAGTTGGAGGCGTTCACCTTGAACGAATACTTCCCCGGCGGCCCCGCCTCGATCGGGATCGCCTTGCCGGCGAGACCGCCCCATTGCCAAGTCCCGCTCCCGGTGAGCTTCCCCTTGGCTCCCTGCATCCCCGTCATCGACGTGATCGTGAGCTGGTTCTGGTCGAACGCGCCTTCGAGCTGGATCCGGCTCACGATCTCCTCGCGGCCGGCCAGGCGCACGACGCCGTCCTTGAGCTTGACCGATCCCTGGATCGCCGGCGCCCGCGGTGTGCCCGAGACCCCCGCCATGACGCTGAACTTACCCGTGCTCGAAGCGACATAGGCCGGATAGATGACCGAGGCGAGCTTGAAGTCGGCGTCGGTGATCCGGACGGTGAGCTGGAACGGACGGTCCCGTAGCAGGCGGTCCTTGGCAAAAAAGGAGAGATCCACCGGGATCTGCCCCGTGATGGAGGAGACGCTGCCGCTCTGCGTGAGGTCGAGCCGGGTGATCCGGAGCGTGCGCTCGGCGTAATCGAGGTCGGCGCCCGTGATCGCCCCGAGGACGCCGCGGAAGGCGATCCGCGGCGAGGTGGCGTGGATGGCCGCCACCGGCATGAGCCCCGTCCCCGAGACGTGGGCGGTGAACGTCGCCGTCCCGTCGAGCGAACGGAGCGAGGTGTCGGCCGGGGCGAGCAACGAGAGATCGAGCGAATCCACCCGGGCATCCAGGTCGAGCGCGGCGTTCTTCGCCCAGGACTCGTCGCGCCTGGCGATGCCGCGAAGCCATGCCTCCAGGGAGACCGGCGCCCGGATCGTTCCGGTGAGCGCGGCGCGACCGTCGGCGGCCGCCCAGCGCGCCCGGTCGATCCGCAGCACGCCCGGCGCGTAGGCGAGCGCCACGGACAGGCTGTCGCCGTTGATGCCGCCCCAGGAGGGGCGGAGCACCGCGGCGTCGACGGTGAGCGCGGGGTCGGAGAGCGGGCCCGACACGTGGAACGATCCCTCGATCTCCCCGCGAAGGGAATCGCGCGATGCCGCGAGTCCTGGGATGCGCGTCGCGTCCAGCCCCGAGAGCCGGCCGTCCGCGTCGATCCGGGCGCGGCGCAGATCCCAGTCGAACGCGATGTCGGCGCGGCCCGGGCGCATGTCGAGCGGCAGGGACGCCGTCTTCACGTGCCCCTGGCCGAACACGAGACGCACCGGCTCGAGATTCCGGAAGCGGAGCGTCCCGGCGGTCAGCACCATCGAGTCGAGAACGGCGGTGGTCTCTTCCTTCCCCGGGGTCACCGTGCCCCGGAACGCCAGGGTCGAATCGCCCGCCGACTGCACGTAGCGCTCGATCACGATCTTCTTTCCGAACGAGACGGTCGCCGCCGCGTTGCCCAGGGGCCGTCCGGCGGCGCGGATGCCGCGCGCCGTGAGGTAGGCGCGGGCCGTGCCGTCGGTCCCGAGGCGGCCGGCGGCGCTCACCAGCAGCGAGTCGTAGCCCGCGCCGTTCGTGAGGCGCCCGTCTCCCAGCGAGGCGCGCGCCTCGAAATCGGGCTGGCGGATCGAGCCCGACAGATCGGCCGTCAGGCGGCCCCGTCCCGACTGCGCGGCCACCGGCGACATCAGGCCGTTCATCGCGGCGAGATCCTCGATCGAGGCCACCACGTGCGCGTCGATCGTCTGGTCCGGCGCAAGGCGCGCGCGCCCGAGAAGGCGTCCGCCGGGCACGTCCACCCAGCTGCTGTCCAGGACCGTCGAGCCGTCGGCGCCCGTCGCCACGTGGAGAAGTCCCTGCCGCATGTCGAGCCGCCCGAAGCGGCTCTGCTCCAGCGCCACGGTCGCCGCGACCGTCGCGCGCGGGCGGTTGAAGCGAATCAGAAGGCGCGACGTGCCCGCGAGCGCGCCGGACGGCATGTCGTCGGGCGCTTTCCACCAGGGCACCGCGGCCGGGTCGATGCCGTGGAACGTGATCGAGGCCTGGAGCGGGCCTCCCGGTCCCAGCGCGAGGACGCCGCCGCCGGTGGCTTCGGCGCCGCGCACGCGGACGCGGAGTCCCGAGAAGGTGATGCGCTTGGGCGCCAGCGCGGCCGTCACGGCCAGGGTGTCGAGCGTCTCTCGATTCACCGTTCCCGCGAGGCAGGCCGTGGCCTTGCCGTCGGTCGGCGTTCCCTCGAAGGAGATCTCGCCCGAGAGCCGCCCGTCGGTCTTGCCGGCGCCCACCAGCCCCGAGACGTCCCCCAGGCGGAGCGGATCGAGGCGGAGGAGGCCGTCGGCGGCGCGCCCCGCGCGGAGGTCCCAATCGACGCTGCCCCGCACCCGCGAGTCGCCGTAGGCGACGACCAAGGGATCCACCCGGAGCGAGGATCCGATCACGGTCATCCCGCCGCTCGCGCGCACGCGGCCCCGCGAGCGCGCCGCGGGATCAGGCAGCCCCGAGAGCTCGTCCAGGACCAGCGTGGACTGGCCGGGGCCGGCCGTCAGCACGCCGCGGCCCTGCACCTGGGTGAAGCGGAGATTCCTCCAGTCGAGCGAGACGACGCCGTTCTTGGCGGCAATCGCGACCCGGGTCGTCCCGCCGGTTCCGCGCCGCGCCGGGTGCGACGCGAACTTCGGGAACACGACGCGACCCGCGCGGTCGTGCACGAGCCGGACGGTCAGGGAGTCGATGACGGCGGTGAGGCTCCGGTCCTTGCGGAAGAGGATGCCGAGCAGGTCGTAGTCCACGTGGACGCTCTTGGCGGACGCCCACGTGACCTCCCCGTCGGCGGTCTTCACCATCAGCCGGGGCCGTTCGAGGATGGCCCCGCGGAAGAGGGTGCCCGAGACCCGGCCCGCCTCGATCCGCGTAGAGTCGGTGCCCACCTGGTGGTTCAGGATCGCGACCAGCTGGCGCGAAAGAGCCGGATCGCCCCCGGAGAGGAGCGACGTCAGCACCCCGACCGCCGCCGAGACCACGAGGAAGGCGAGCACGATCCCCACGACGAAGAAGCGGACCGCCTGAAACCCCCAGCCGCGAGGTGCGGGAGCCGGAGGCGCGGGAATGTCGGTGGGTTCCGTGGTCATCAGAAGGCCTGGCCTACGCTGAAGTGGAATGTGCCCCGGGACGTGGCCGGATCCCGCTGGTCGGGTCGAGCCATGCGGAGCTTCCACCCGTAATCCAGCCGGAGGGGTCCCAGGGGCGTCGCGAAACGGATCCCCAGGCCGGCCGTGTACCTCATATCGTTATACCCCGCCCGGTCGCCGAAGCTCAGGAGATTCCTGGCATGAATATCGGTCGGGCGCTCCCAGACATTACCCCCGTCGAGGAAGGCCTCGGCCCCGAGCGGCCCGAAGAGCCTGTGGCGGATCTCGGCGTTGAGGAGCAGGAGGACTCTTCCTCCGACGCGGATCGTGGGGAGCCGTTGCGCCGGCGGGTTCCGCCCGGGGACGTCCACGGTGATGTAGTTCCCGGCCGCGTCGACCTGCGCCCTCGATCCCAGCTCATTCTCGCCGTATCCGCGCAGGCTGTTGGCGCCTCCGAGGAAGAGCCGCTCCTCGATCGGGATCAGGTCGATCGGGCTGGTCCCGGCCGTGACGCGACCCGCGGCCTGGGGGTTGATCAGGCCGAAGCGGATCCGGAACGCGGCGGTCGTCTTGAGGTTCACCGGGACGAAGGCCATGCCGATCCCTGTGTGCTTCAGGAACTGCGCGCTCCCGCTCAGGGCGCCCCCGACGAAGGAGGTCGACCCCAGCAGGTCGGTTCCCGTGCGCGGATCGAAGGGATTGTCGCGCGTATCCCGCTCCAGAGAGGCGACGAGCCGGTTGGTTTGATAGCTCTGGATGTTCGAGCCTCCCGTGGACTGGAAATTGACCGTGTCCGATACAACGTTTCGATGCTCGAAGGAGAATCGGCTGTGCGTGTGCAGCGTGAAATCGTACGAAAGGGCGCCGGTTCCCCCATAGGCGCGGTAGGGGCGAAGCGCCTGCGATCCGATCGTGGGCAGCAGGTGCTCGGCGTATCCCCCAACCGTGGCCGCGACGCGAAGGCCGAAGTTCCACGGACGCGTGAGCGACGCGTCGATCCGGCTGTCCCCAAGGCGAACCGCCTTGGGGTGCACCCGGAAGTAGGGGAAATGGACGTCCCCCTCGGTGCTTCCCTGCAGGCGCACGCCGAGGAGCCCGTTGGCGACCAGGCGCACGCCGTCGCGCCAGAGGTTCCTCTGCCCGAGCTGCGTCGTGAGGCGCAGCTGGTCCACCGTGCCGTACCCGACGCCCATCTCGACCCAGCCCATCTTCCGCTCGCGCACGTCCACGATCACGTCCGCGGTCTGTCCCAGGCTGTCCACCTCGCTCCGGTCGAACCGCACGTCGGAGTAGAACCCGGTGTCGTAGATACGCTGCTGGCTTCGAAGCAGCTTCGATCGCTTGAGCAGGTCGCCCCGGCCGATCGTGAACTCGCGCCGCACGAAGGTCGGCTTGGTCACGGACGTCCCCTCGACGATCACCGAATCGAGCCGCGTGACCGGGCCGGGCGCGATCCGGTAGACGATCGAAGCGCCGCTCGTGTCCACTTCCAGCGAGTCCCGCACGGTCGCGGCCACGTAGCCGCGCTCGGCGTACTCGTTGTGCACTGCCTCCCGGCTCAGGTCCTGCTTCGGGATGTCGAGCGGATCGCCCGGCTTCAGCTCCAGCACGTTCCGGAGCTTGTCCTCGGCCAGCGGTCCGGTGCCCTCGAAGCGAACCTCGCGGACACGGGCGCGCGGCCCCTCGGTGACGTAGAAGTGGACCTCGGCCTCGTTCCCCTTGGCGTCGAAGCGGAGCGGCACGCTGTCCACGCGGGCCTCGATGAAGCCGTGGCGCCGGTAGTAGTCCTGAAGCGTGAGGCGGTCGAAGCGGATGTAGTCGGGACGGAGCGGCCGCGTGCGGAAGAAGGGAAAGCCGCCGCGCCCCCGGGTGCGCAGGAGCTTCTTCAGCGTCCCGTCGCCGACCGAGGCGTTGCCGTGCATCTCGACCTTGCGGACGGTGCGCTCGACTTCGATGTCGCCGTTCTGGGCGAGAGCCGGCGCGGGGGCGAGGACCGCAAGCGCGGCGGCGAGGGCGGCCGCGAGCGCGGCGATGAGGAGGGCCGAAGCCCTTCCCGAGCCCTCGTCGCGCTTCAAGGGAGCGCGGTCAGGGCGTCGCGCGGCCCACGCTGTCTCCCGCCGCCGGGACCGTGAGCCGCTTGGAGATGTCGGCCTCCGCGCGCCGCCGTTGGGAGACGCGGTTCAGGTCATTGTAGAAGGAGAAGACCACGAGCCCGACGAGCACGATCAAGCCGATGCGCTGGAAGAAGAGCTGGGTCTTCAACGAGAGGGGGCGCTTCCGCACGCCCTCGATCAGGGCGAAGAAGACATGCCCGCCGTCCAGGATCGGAATCGGCAGCAGGTTCATCGCCATGAGGGCGAGGCTGATGAAGGCGGCGAAGAGGACGAGCTGGTCGAAGCCCCCGCTCGCCTGCTGGTTCGCGACCTGTGCGATGGCGATCGGCCCCGCGATGCTGTTGTGCAGCTTGACCGGGTTCGAGACGAAGCTCCAGAGCCCGGAGTAGATGAGACCGACCGTCTCCACCGTCTTCAGCACGGCGTACTTGGCCGCGGTGACGGGAGGAACGGTGCGGCGGACCGATATCTGCTCCACCGGGCCGATGCCGATCTTCCCCTCCGGCGTCGTGTGCACGGTGGCCCGGAACACCTGCTTCTCGCGCCCGATCGTGAGCGCGATGTCCTGGTCGGGGCGCTTGGTCACCTTCTCCTGAAGGTCGTTCCAGTTCGCCACCGGCTTTCCGTCCACGGCGAGGATCCGGTCCCCCTCGCGGATCCCGGCCGCGTAGGCCGGATTCCCGATGAGCACCTGCCCGATCACGGTCTTCATGTCCCACTGGACGCCGCTCGGAATGTCGGAGACCTGCTCGCGCGGCACGCTCAGCGCGACCACCCGGCCGCCCCGCTGCACCTGGAACGCCATCGGACCGGGAGCCTTCTTCGAGGACATCGCGTTCTCGATGGCGTCCCGGAGCTGCCCCATCGTGCGGGCCGGGACCCCGCCCCAGGTCAGGAAGGCGTCGCCGCTCTGCAGCCCGACCCTGGCCGCCGTGGAGTTCGCCTCCACGCGTCCGACGCGGGCCGGATAGTCCGACTCGGTATAGCCGATGGTGTAGAGGCCGAAGAAGAGGAGCATGGCGAAGACCAGGTTCGCGAGCGGACCCGCGACCGTGATCAGCGCGCGCCCCCACCACGGCTTTTCCAGGAATTCGCCCGCGTCTCCCTCCCGCTCCTCCTCGGGATTGTCCCCCGCCATCCGGACGAAGCCCCCAAGCGGCAGGAGCGAAATCCGGTAGTCGGTCTCTCCGGCCCGGAAGCCGAAGAGGCGCGGCCCCATGCCGATGGAGAAGGAGAGGACGCGGACCCCGAGCCACTTGGCCACCAGGAAGTGGCCCAGCTCGTGGACGAAGACGAGTACGCCCAGGACAAGGGCTCCGTACAGCAGGGTCGGCAGGAAGGCGGCCATCATGGTCCTCGGTAGGATGCGAATGGGAACAGGCTCGGCAACACGGTAACAGGTTGGGAATTCTGAATCAAGGCGGCCCGACCACCTCCCCGCCACCGGCCGCACGCCCCCTCGAACCAGGGAATCGGCCCAGGAGTTCCTCGTAAAGCGCCCTCGTGGAGGCGGCCGTCCGGTCGGCGGAGAAGGCGCGGGCCCGCTCCCTTCCCCGTCCGCCCATCGCGGCGCGCAGCGCGGGGTCCCCGGCGAGCCCCGCCATGGCGGCGGCGAGCGCCCCCGGGTCCCTCGGCGGGACGAGCAGTCCGGTGCCCCGGTCCTCCACGATCTCGGGGACGCCCCCCACGGCGGTCGCGACCACCGGCAGACCGGCGGCCATGGCGTCGAGCACGGAGGTGCCGAGCCCCTCCAGGTAGGAGGAGAGGACGAAGAGGTCGGCCGCGCGCAGGAGCGGCACGACGTCCTCGCGGAAGCCCAGGAAACGCACGCGCTCGCCGAGACCCAGCGATCGGTGCTCGGCGAGGAGCGCCTCGCGAAGGCCCCCCTCCCCCGCGATCCAGACGCGGAGCCGCGGAGCCCCGGCCACGGCCGCCGCCGCGGCGCGAAGGAGCGTGGTCTGGGACTTGTGCGGCGCCAGGGCCGCGACCTGAAGCGCCACCACCTCGTCCGGAGCGATGCCGAGCGAGGCGCGCGCCGCGGCGCGATCGAAGGGCGCCTCGAAGGGCGCGAGATCGATCCCGCTCGGGATCACGCGGATGAGCCGGCCGGAGACGCCGCTCGCCTCGAGCGCCCGCCGGACTCCTTCCGAGATGGCGGCGATCGCTTCGATCGGGAGGCCGTAGAGGAGGCGGCTTCCCCAGGACCCGCGCACCGGAAAATCCACGCGGCGGGAGAGGACGCGGACCGGTCCGGGTGCGGCGAGCGCGGCCATCGCGCCCAGGGCGTGCGCGCGCGCCGCGTGCCAGTGGACCACGTGCGGGCGCATCGCGCGCGTCACCGACGCGAGGCGGAGGATCGAATCGAGATCCCACGCCCCGCGCATCGGGACGCTATGCACCGGGAATCCCTCCGCGCGCGCGCGGGCAGCGAGGGCGCCCGACCCCGGCGCGGCCAGGTTGGGCTGGTCCCCGGCGTCGCGCTGGCGGCGCATGAGGAGCAGCACCTGCCGCTCCCCGCCGCGCCACGTGCGCTCGGAATCCACGTGGAGCACGCGCAGCGGCTCCCCCGCTCCGGGAGGGGCCGCGGCACCGGGCCCGGCCGCGTTCACCGCAGCCCGCCGCGCGGCCGACGGATCGCCTCGAGGAGGGCCGCGCCGACGCGCTCGGGAGTCGCGAAGCGGAGCGCCGCCTCGCGGCCCGCGGCTCCCATCGCCTCCCGGCGAGCCGGGTCTTCCGCCAGGGTCTCGATCGCTGCCGAGAGCGCTTCGGCGTCGCCGGGAGGCACCAGCGCCATCGGGGACGATCCCGGGAAGAGCTCGACGACGGCCGGCGAGCGCCGCGTCACCACCGGCACGCCCGCGGCGAGCGCCTGGTAGACCTTGTGCGGGATCACGCGCGCCGCTTTCTCCGTCGTGCCGAAGATGCCGAGAGCGACGTCGGCGTCCGCCAGGATCGCGAGCGCCTCCGGGTAGGGCACGCGCGGGACCCGGCGGAGGCTGCGAAGTCCCAGGGCCGCCGCGTCCCGGTCGGCCCGGTGCGCCGTCATCCCGTCCCCGACGAGGGTGAAGCGCGCGAAGCCGGCCCCACGCCGCGCCTCGAGGAATGCCGCGGCGCCGATCACCATCTCGACCCCGTGCAGCGGGAGAAAGCCGCCGACGTACACCACGTGAAGCGGCGCGCCGTCCCGCGCTCGCGTCGCCGCGCGCGCTTCTCCGAGCGCGAACGCGGCGCGGTCGGCGCCCACCGGCACGCGGGCGAGCTTCGAGCGCGGCACGCCGAACTCGGACGCGAAGAGCTCGCCGTGCTCCCACGTGTCGCAGAGGACCACGTCGGCGAGGCGCATCGCGACCGCGTCGCTCGCGCGGAGCCGCGCGGCCGCGACCGACCCGGCGCGGACGCGGCCCAGGTCGCGGACCTGGGTGTCCCAGCGCGAGACCAGAGGATCGAAGAGGAGCGGAGCGCCCGCCGCGTGCGTGAGGAGCGAGATGGGCGGCACGTCGCGGTGGCCGAAGGAGGGGACGACGAAGGCATCGGCGAGGGCGGCTCCCGAGAGCCACGCGCCGATCAGCTTCGCCTCGCGCGCCATCGGCCTGGCGGAGAGCGGATAGAGGCGCGCGTCCACGCCGTGTTCCACCAGTCCCTCCTGGAGCACGCGGACCCGCGGGTAGCCCGGATCGAACGCGCCGAGGAACGCGACCCTCACCGCCTGGGGTCTCGCGCGGATCCCTCCCGCGAGGCGATCTCCAGCTCCCAGCGCCGCGCGTACTTCATGAAGACCGAGAACGCCGCAAGCCCGCAGAGCACGATGCCGTGGCGCCCCTCCCGGAATCCTCCCTCGAGCAGGTACATGCGGAGAAAGCGGAGCGGCGGCCGGAAGAGGAGGCGCGCCGCCGACGCGCCCACGCCCCGCGCGCGGAGATCCTCGGCGGACCACCGGGTGTAACGGTGGAATTTCTCGAAGTACTGGTCCAGGTCGCGGTACGTGTGGTGGATCAGCGGCTCGAGCAGGCTCCCGACCCGCCCCGTCGCGATCGCGACCTCGGCGTGCACGTGGAGCGGCTCGTAGGCGCCCTGGGTGCGATCGAAGAGGCGGAGCACCCGGTCCCGCTGCCATCCCGCCGAGCGGATCGGCTTCCCCAGGAAATGGTTCGCCCGGCGGATCCAGTAGCCGTCGAGCCGGCCGCCGTCGGCGAGAACCGCCTCGATCTCGGCCCGGAGCGCCGGCGTGACGCGCTCGTCGGCGTCCACGATCAGCGCCCACCGGTGCGTGAGCTGCGGGAGCGCCCAGTTCTTCTGCGCCGCGGAGTTCACGTACTCGTGCTCCAGCACGCGATCGGCCGCGGCGCGCGCCGCCTCCAGCGTGCCGTCCGTGCTCCCCGAATCCACGACCACGACCTCGTCGGCCCAGCGCACCGACGCCAGGCAATCGCGCACGTTGGCGATCTCGTTCTTCACCGGGACGAGGACGCTCAGCGGCTCGCGCACGTCGTTCCCCGGGTCGCGGCGCGCAGGAGATCCCGCGCGGCCGCGGCCACCCGCTCCGCGGCCACGTCGCGCATGCAGCGCATGTGGCGGTCGCCGGGAAGCGGGCAGCGGTTGGCGTTGCAGTGCAGGCACTCGAGCCCCGCGGCCTCGACCGCCACGTGCGGTCCCTCGGGCGGGTGCCACGTGGCCGGGTTCGTCGGGCCGTAGACGGTCACCGTCGGGACGCCGAGCGCCGAGGCGAGGTGCTTGGGACCGGAGTCGTTCCCGATCAGGAGGGCGCAGCGCGAGAGGAGGGCCCCGAGCTCCTGCCAGCCGGTCGCGGGCGCAAGCAGCGAGGGGGTCTTCATGAGCGAGCGCGCCGCCTCGACGCGCTCCCGCTCCTCTGGCCCCCAGAGCCAGAGCGTCGTGCCCTCTCCGGCGAGCGCGTCCATCGCCGCCGCGAACCGCTCGGGCGCCCAGGTCTTCGCGGGCCAGGAGCCGGCCGGAGAGCAGGCGATGAGGGGCGGCGACGCGTTCGCGCGCCGAAGCCACGCATCCACCGAGGCCCGCGCCTCGGGAGCAACCTCGAAGCGGAGCGCCAGCCCCTGGGCCGGCAGGCCGAGCGCGCGGACCACGTCGAGCGCCGCCTCCGGCGCATAGCGCAGAACGGGGCGGCCGCTCGGCGCGAGCGGCTCCCGCGGGACGCGCACGGTGTAGGCGCCGCGCCGTCCGGGGATGTCGTAGCCGGCCCTCACGCGGGCGCGCGTGAGGCGCGTCAGGAATGCCGTGCGCGGATTGGATACCAGGTCGAGCACCAGATCGTAGCCGCCCCGCGCGAGCTTCGCGTAGAGGGAGGCCTGCGAGCGGAGCGAGCGGCGGTCGAACTCGATCACCTGGTCCACGTCGGGGTTTCCCTGGAGCAGGGCACCCATGCCGCGCGCGGCGATCACCGTGACGCGGGCGCCGGGGAGCCCCGCGCGCAGCGCGCGAAGCGCCGGCGTCGTGAGGAGCAGGTCGCCGCCGGCGCGGTGGCGGATCACCAGGACGGAGCGGACCCCCTCAGGCGGGAGCAAGCCGCGCCTCCTTACGCTCGAGCGCGCGCGCCACCGCCGCCAGCGCGTCGCCGACCCCGATCCAGTGGAGGCAGTCGAGGCGCGCGCACTCGTGACGGTGGCAGGGGCGGCACCAGATCTCCCGGTGGAGGAGCTGGTGCCCCTCGTCCGCTCCGTACGGAAACCAGATCTCCGGCACGGTCGGCCCCAGGATCCCGACGGTCGGCACGGCGAGCGCCGGGCCGGCGTGGAGCGGGCTCCCGTCGTTCGTGACCAGAACGTCGAGGGCGGCGAGCACGCCCCAGTACTCGCGAAGCGGAAGCCGCGGAAGGGACGGCGCGCCCGACCGCTCCGCCACTTCGGCCACGGTCCCCTCTTCCCCGGGACCGCCCAGGACCAGGGCGCGCGCTCCGAGGCCGGGGAGGGCGCGCGCGAGCGCCGCGAAGCGCTCGGGATGCCACCGCTTCGCGGGCCAGCGGTTTCCCACGTGCAGGCCGACGCGCGCCCCTCCCGGGGGCAGGAGGCCGTCCAGCCGCTCGCGCCCGCGGGCCGCCTCGTCGGCGGTCAAATGGATGCGCGGCGCGCCTCCCGAGGTCTCGATGCCGAGGGCGCGCAGCGCGCCCAGGTGGTGCTCGATCGCCGAGAGCGGCTCCCGCACCGGAGGAACGACGTGAGTGTAGAGATGGCGGCGTCCGCGGCGCGCCGGACCGACCCGTACCTGCGCCCCCGTCAGCGCGAGGAGCATCGCCGAGCGCGAATTGCCGTACAGGTCGATCGTCCAGTCGTAGCGCGCGCCGCGCAGCTCCCGCAGCACGGCGGCCGGGGCCGGCAGCGGAGACGGGGACGGACGGAAGGAGAGAACGCGATCGATCGCCGGATGGCCGACCGCCGCCTGCGCCGGATCTTCCTCGGCCAGGAAGTCGATCCGCGCGCCCGGGAAACGCTCGCGCAGCGCATCCACCAGCGGGAGCGCCAGGATGACGTCTCCGATCCGGCGGAGCCGCGAGACCAGGACGCGGGCCGGCGCCGGGAGAGGCGGAGCGGCAGGAGGAGCGTCCAGGGGGCGCGCGTCAGCCATCCGATCCACCCCGCCGGATCCGGCCGATCAGATCGCTGGAGGCGTGCTCCTTCGCGTCGCCGACGATGATCGTCCGCACGCCCAGCTCCCTCGCGATGCTCCGCTCGGGGACGGTCTCGACCGTGTAGTCGGTCCCCTTCGCGTGCAGGCCGGGGCGGATCCGGCGCAGCACCTCTTCCACGGTGTCCCCCTCGAACGAGGTCACGTGATCGACGCACTCGAGCGCGGCGAGCAGCTCGAGCCGCTCGGCCAGCGGAAGCAGCGGCCGCCCGGCGCCCTTGAGCCGCCTCGCGCTCGCGTCCGAGTTCACGGCCACGAGCAGCGCCCGTCCGGCCTGGCGCGCGGCGGCGAGGTAGCGGACGTGGCCGACGTGGAGGAGGTCGAAGATGCCGTTCGCGAGCACGAGACCCTCGCGCTCCCCGGGCGCGCGGTCCAGCCGGGCCGCGAGCGCCTCCAGCGACGCGATCTTCTCCGCCGCCGATCTCACGCCGGCCCCCGCCGCGACCCGATCACCGGAGCCGCGGAACCTCGTGCGCCTCGATGGCCGCGCGGAGCTCCGAGGCGTCCACGGTGGCCGTGCCCCGCTTCATCACGACGACCGAGGCCGCATAGGTCGAGAGCAGCGCCGCCTCGGCCTGCGACGCTCCCGCCGCCAGCGCGAGCGCGGCCGCGGCCGAGACCGCGTCCCCGGCGCCGGTCACGTCCGCGACGTCGGCCCCGCCGACGATCGGCACCGCCAGCGGAGAGCGCCGCCGTTCGATGAGCAGCATGCCGCCGCTCCCCCGCGTGATCCAGACCGCCTCGGCGGCGGCCGCCTTGCGGAGCGCCTCGCCCGCGCGGCGCAGCGACAAGGGGTCGAGGGAGTCGAGGTGGAACGCCTCCGCCACCTCGTGCTCGTTCGGGGTCAGCAGCGTGGCGCCGCGGAAGGAGCGGAGCGCGTAGCGCGAATCCACCACCGCCGGAATCCCCGCGCGCCGCGCGGCCGCGAGGGCGGCCCGCCGGACCGCGGGACCCAGGAGCCCGTAGCCGTAGTCGGAGAGGAGGACGGCATCGGAGCCGCGCACGGCGCGCTCGGCCGCGCGGACGAGGGGTCGGATCGCCGCGGGCGAAAGCGGTGCCGCGTGCCCGCGATCCATCCGCACGATCTGCTGGCGCGAGGCATGGCTCGATCCGGCGAGCACGCGCGTCTTCACGATCGTGCCGCCCGCACCGTCCCGCGCCAGCCAGCGGCCGTCCACCCCGATGGAGCGGAGCGCCCGCCGGAGATCGCGCCCCGCGGGATCGGCCCCGATCCGTCCGACGAGCCGGGCCGCCCCTCCCAGCGCGCGCACGTTCGCCGCGGCGTTCGACGCGCCGCCGGGCACGGCCCGCTCCTCCTCGAAGTCCAGGATCAGCACGGGGGCCTCGCGCGAGATGCGCGAGGAGCGGCCCACCCAGTAGCGGTCGAGCACCAGGTCGCCGATCACCGCGATCCGGCGTCCGCGGATCGCCCGCGCCAGGTCGAGGAGACGCTCGCGCGCGACGGTCACGGCGCGCTCCGCGCCTCGGCCAGGTCCAGCAGGCGGGCGCGCGCCCACGCGTCCGCGGCCCGGATCGATTCCAGGGTCAGCGGCTCTCCCGGCGCGTGCGCCGAGAGCACCTCGTCCACCAGCGGCATGAGGTCGACGAAGCGGATCTTCCGCGCGAGGAAGAGCCGCACCGCCTCCTCGTCGGCGGCGTTCAGCACCGCGGGCGCCGTGCCTCCGGAGGCGAGCGCGCGCCGGGCGAGGGCCAGTCCCGGCGAGCGCGCGGGATCGGGCGCCTCGAACGTGAGCGATCCCGCGCGCGCCAGGTCCAGGCGCGGCAGCTCCGACGCCCACCGCTCCGGATAGGAGAGGGCGTACAGGAGCGGAAGGCGCATGTCGGGACAGGAGAGCTGCGCCACGACCGAGCCGTCCACGAACTCCACCAGCGCGTGCACGATCGACTGCGGATGGATGACGACGTCGATCTGCGCGGGGTCGAGGCCGAAGAGCCAGCGCGCCTCGATGAGCTCGAACCCCTTGTTCATGAGGGTGGCCGAGTCCACGGTGATCCGCTCCCCCATCGACCAGGTCGGATGGCGGAGCACCTCTTCCGGCGTCACGCCGGCCAGCGTGGCGGGATCGCGGCGCAGGAAGGGGCCGCCCGAGGCGGTCAGGGTGACGCGGCGGATCGTGTCCAGCGCGCACCCTTCCAACGCCTGGTGGATGCCGCCGTGCTCCGAGTCCACCGGCACGATCGTGCCACCCCCCTGCGCGGCGACCCGTGCCAAGAGCTCCCCCGCGAGCACGACCGACTCCTTGTTCGCCAGCGCGACGCGCTTCCCGGCGTGGAGTGCCGCGATCGTGGGCGAGAGACCCGCGCTCCCGACGAGCGCGTTGACGACGACGTCGGCGTCGGGGTCCTCGGCCAGGCGCGTCGCCGCCAGGTCGCCGTCCAGCACCTCGCCGCGGAAGCGCGTTCGGAGCACGCGCGCGGCCTCGGGATCGGACAGGGCCACCCGGCTCACGCCGAACTCCTCGGCGGCGCGGAGCACCGATTCGACGTTCGCGCGCGCCGACAGGGACACGAGGCGCATCCGGTCGGGGTGGGCGCGCGCGAGCGCCTGCGCGGCCGCGCCGATCGAGCCGGTAGCGCCGAGGAGGGCGATCCGGATCATCGGTCCAGCACCCGGAAGAGGAGGTAGTAGGCCGTGACCGGAGCCGCGAAGAGGACGCTGTCAAAGCGGTCGAGGACGCCCCCGTGACCCGGAATGATCCGCGAGGTGTCCTTGGCGTCGGCGTCGCGTTTCAGCAGCGACTCGACGAGGTCGCCGAGCTGCCCCAGCACGCCGACCAGGGTCCCGAGCACGGCGGCGTCCAGGGCCGTGAGGTAGGGGGCGAACCAGGCGCGCGCCGCGAACGCGGCGCCCACCGCGGCGAGAAGCCCCGCGACCGCGCCCTCCACCGACTTCTGGGGGCTCACGTCGGGCATGAGCCGCGTCCTGCCGAAGGCGAGCCCGACGGCGTAGGCCGCCGTGTCGCAGATCCACACCAGGAAGAAGGGGAGGATCGCGAAGGAGGCGCCCAGCGCGTACGGCAGGCGCCACGCGCGCGGCAGCTCGCGGAGGAGCTCGATGTGGCTGCCGAACCAGCCGAGGTAGACGACGCCGAGGAGCGTGGCCGCGATGCTCCCCACGGCCTGCTTCCCCGCCCCGCGCCGGAGCTCCGCGAGCAGAATCGCCCCGGCGAGCACGGTGAAGAGCGCGCCCAGGTTCCACTCCGCCGTGCGCCCGGTCTGCAGGCGCAGGTAGGTGCCGACGGGCAGGAGCAGCCCCGCGAAGGTCCCCGACTTCCAGTGCGGCGCGAGCCCCTTCGATTCCATCATCCGATAGAACTCGCGGAGCCCGAGGCCGATCACGATCAGCGTGAACGCGAGCCAGACCAGCCCGCCCACGCGCGCCGCGAGCACGAAGAGCGGCAGGAAGACGACCGCGCTCGCGATCCGGAGCGGGAGGGCGGCGTCGCCGCGGGGCCGCCCGGCGGCGCCCTGGGCGTCCCGCGTCACGCCGTCCGGGACGGCGGGGTCAATCCGCGCGGCCGAAGCGCCGGCTTCGGTTTTGAAAGTCATAGACCGCCTGGTACAGGTGCCTGCGCCGGAAGTCGGGCCAGAGCGTGTCGGTCACCCAGAATTCGGCGTAGGCGAGCTGCCATAGGAGGAAGTTCGAAACCCGAAGCTCCCCGCTGGTGCGGATCAGGAGGTCGGGATCGGGGAGGCCGTCGGTGTCCAGCTGCGACTGGAAGTAGCTCTCGTCGATCTTCGTCAGCGGGATCCGCTGCTTCCGGTCGGCGGCCACGATCCGCCGAGCCGCGTCCACGATCTCGGCCCGCCCGCCATAGGAGATGGCGAGCACCAGGGTCAGCCCGGTCGAGCTCTCGAGGAACTGCATCGTCTCGGCCAGGATCGCGCGGCTCCGCTCGGGGAGGAGATCCACCCGGCCGATCGTGCGGAGCCGGACGTTGTTCTTCTTGAGCTCGTTCCGCTCTTCGCGGAGCACCTGCTCCAGGATCCGCCAGAGCCCGCGCACCTCGCCCGCGCGGCGCTCCCAGTTCTCGAGGGAGAAGGTGTAGAGGGTGAGGACGCGCACGCCCAGCTCGACGCATCCCTCGACCGCCTCGCGCACGGAGCGGCGGCCGGCGCGGTGCCCCATCAGCCGCGGGAGCCCGCGACGCTTGGCCCACCGTCCATTGCCGTCCATGATGATCGCGATGTGCTCGGGGACGGGCCGGCGGAGCACCTGGTCCAGGGTCGGAGCTTTGGATGGGGCGCGCATGCGATCCTCTTGCGCCGGGTCGCTCAGACCTCCATGACCTCGGCCTGCTTCTTGTGGAACAGTTCGTCCAGCATGCCGATGTAGCGGTCGTGGATCTTCTGGACCGCGTCATGCGTCTTCTTCGCGTCGTCCTCGGAGATCTTGTGCTCCCGCTCCAGCTTCTTCAGCTCGTCGTTGACCTCGCGCCGCACGGTGCGGACGCGCACGCGTCCGTCCTCGATCAGCTTGCCGAGGTGCTTGACCAGGTCCTTCCGCCGCTCCTCGGTCAGGGTCGGCAGCGTCAGGCGCACCACCGAGCCGTCGTCGGCCGGGTTCAGCCCCAGGTCCGATTTCTGGATCGCTTTCACGATCTCGGGAAGGATGGCGCGCTCCCAGGGCTGGATGACGAGCATGCGGGGCTCCGGCACGCTCACGCTAGCCACCTGCTGCAGCGGCGTGGGGTTGCCGTAGTACTCGACCTTGATGCCGTCGAGCAGCGCGGTCGTCGCGCGGTTCGTTCGAACGGTGGCGATCTCGTGCCGGATCGTCTCCACCGCCTTCTTCATCCGCTCTTCCGTCTGCTTCAGGATTTCAGGCCCCATCCCTAGACCTCCACGGCGACCCGGGTCCCCACGATCTCCCCGCGCAGCGCCCGGGCGAGATTGCCCGGAACGGTCACGTTGAAGACGAGGATCGGGAGCTGGTTGTCCATGCCCATCGTGAACGCCGTCATGTCCATCACGTTCAGGCGGCGATCGATGGCCTCCAGATAGCTGAGCGCGTCGAAGCGGACCGCATCGGGGTTCCGCATCGGATCATCGGTGAAGACGCCGTCGACCTTGGTGGCCTTGAGCAGCACGTCCGCGCGGATCTCGACCGCGCGAAGGACGGCGGCGGTGTCGGTGGTGAAGTAGGGATGCCCCGTGCCGGCGGCGAGGATGACGACGCGGCCCTTCTCGAGGTGGCGCACGGCGCGGCGGCGGATGTAGGGCTCGGCCAGGGAGCGCATCTCGATCGCGGAGAGGACCCGCGTCGAGAGGTCGCGGTCCTCGAGCGCGTCCTGGAGCGCCAGGGCGTTGATGACGGTGCCGAGCATCCCCATGCTGTCGGCCGTCGTGCGGTCGAGGGCGCCGCCGGTCGCCGTGCCGCGGATCATGTTGCCGCCGCCGATCACGATGCCGACCTGCGTCCCGGCGCGCGCGCCCTCGACGATCTCGTCCGCCACCCGCCCGAGGGCCTCGGCGTCGATGCCGAAACGAGCCTCCCCGGCGAGGATCTCTCCGCTCAGCTTGAGCAGGACCCGATGGGGCGCGGGGGCTCCGGACGAGGCGGACGAAGGGGCCATGTCCGGGCTCAGGCTTCCCCGATCTTGAACTTGGCGAAGCGCCGCACGACGATGTTCTCGCCGAGCTTCGCGATCGCCTGGTCCAGCAGCTCCTTCACCTTCCGGTCGGGATCGCGGATGGTCGGCTGCTCGAGAAGCACGACCTCCTCGTACATCTTCTCGATCTTCCCGTCGACGATCTTCTGGATGACGGCTTCGGGCTTGCCCGTCGCCTTGGCCTGCTCCGTCAGAATCGCGCGCTCCCCCGCGAGGAACGCCGGATCGAGCGACGTGCGGTCGACCGCCTGGGCGTTGGTCGCCGCGACCTGCATCGCGAGGTGCCGGACGAGCTGCTTGAAGTCGTCGGTGCGCGCGACGAAGTCGGTCTCACAGTTCACTTCGATCAACACCCCGAGCTGGTCGCCGGGATGGATGTAGGCGTGGACGGTGCCCTGGCGCACCTCGCGGCCGGCCTTGGCCGACGCGCGGGCCATGCCCGACTTGCGCAGCACCTCGATCGCCTTCTCGATGTCGCCGTTCGCTTCGGCCAGGGCTTTCTTGCACTCCATCATGCCCGCGCCGGTCCGCTCGCGCAGGTCCTTCACGTGCGAGGCGGTGATCGTCATGGAACACTCCTTCCTTCGTTCGGGATTCGGATGCGGGGGATCGGGCGGGCGCTAGGCGCTCGCGACCGCGGGCGTCTCGGGCGCCGCTCCGGCCTGGGCCGCCATCGCCTCGCGGTCCGCGCCCTCCTGCATCTCCTGGCGCGAGTTCATCAGCGTGTCGGAGACGAAGCGGCTGAACAGCCGGATCGCCCGGATCGCGTCGTCGTTCCCCGGCAGCGGGAAGTCGATCACGTCGGGATCGCAGTTGGTGTCCACGACGCCGATCACGGGGATGGCGAGCCGGTTCGCCTCGGCCACGGCAATCCGCTCCTTCTTGGTGTCGATCACGAAGACGGCCGCCGGAAGCTGCGCCATCTCCTTGATGCCCGTGAAGATCTTCACGAGGCGCACCCGCTCCTTGTTGATCTGGGCCTGCTCCTTCTTCGACAGCTTCTCGAGGACGCCCTCGGCGTCCATCTTCTCGATTTCCTTGAAGCGGCGGATGTTCGACTTGATCGTCTTGAAGTTGGTGAGCATGCCGCCCAGCCAGCGCTCGTTCACGTACGGCATTCCCGAGCGCTCCGCCTCTTCCCGCACGGCGTCCTTCGCCTGGCGCTTGGTCCCGACGAACAGCACGGTGCCGTTGCGCCGCGCCACGCCCTCGAGGAGCGCGCGGGCGTCCTGGATCGCCTTCAGCGTCTTCTGGAGATCGATGATGTAGATGCCGTTCCGCTCGATGAAGATGAACTTCTTCATCTTGGGATTCCAGCGGCGGGTCTGGTGCCCGAAGTGGACACCCGCTTCGAGCAGCTCCTTCATTCCAATGTCAGCCACGTCCAAACCTCCGGTCTTGTGCCTCCGCCCCTTCGATCCTACGGGCCCCCTCGCGCGAGGGAGACCGCCCGAGGCCCGGGGCGTGCGTAGTGGCGGCTCCCGTAGCGGGAGCCGCGGAACAACTCGTTTACCGCTTGGAGAACTGGAAGCGCTTCCGCGCCCCCGCCTGCCCGTACTTCTTCCGCTCCTTCATGCGCGCATCGCGCGTGAGGAACCCCTCCTTGCCGAGGAGCCCGCGGAGCGCCGGGTCGATCACCTGGAGCGCGCGCGCCACCCCGAGCGACACCGCACCGGCCTGGCCGGCCGGACCGCCGCCGCGAACGAGCGCGATGACGTCGTACTTGTCCGCCAGGTTCGTCGCGAGGAGCGGCTCCGTCGCCATCCGGGTGAGCACCATGCGGCAGAAATAGCGGTCGAACTCCACGCCGTTCACCGTACGCTTCCCGTTTCCCGGGACCAGCCGCACGCGCGCCACCGACGTCTTCCGCCGTCCGGTCGCCATGACTGGATTGGCCATCGTCACGCACCTCCCGTCGCGCCGGGCATCGGGAACGGACGCGGCATCTGGGCCGCGTGCGGATGCTCCGATCCGGCGTAGACCTTGAGCTTCTTCATCATCGCGCGTCCCAGCCGGTTCTTCGGCATCATCCCCTTCACCGCGAGGCGGATGATCTCATCCGGCTTCTGCGCCTGGAGGTCGCGGAACCGGGTCCGCGTGTCGCCGCCCGGATAGAGCGAGTGGCGGAAGTAGATCTTGTTGTCGCGCTTCCGCCCCGTCACCAGCACCTTCTCGGCGTTGACGACGATCACGTTGTCGCCCACGTCGAGGTGCGTGGAATAGGTCGGTTTCCGTTTTCCCTTGAGCACGCTCGCGATTTCACTCGCGAGGCGCCCCAGGATCTGCCCCTCGGCGTCCACGACGTACCAATCCTGCGTGATCTCCGAGGCGCGTACCGAGTACGTGCCCATCGATTCGACCTCCACTGACGATTGTTGGAACGAGCAAACGCTAGAGGATACGGGCGCTTACACCACCCTGTCAACCACCGCGGCCGGGACCTCGCCGGGGCGGGCGGCGCCCCGCTCCGTGACCACCCAGGAGACGAACCGCGCGGGGGTGACGTCGAAGGCCGGGTTGCGCCCCAGGACGCCGGGCGCCGCCGTCGGAATCCCGCGCAAGAGCGTCACTTCCGAGGAGTCGCGCTCCTCGATCGGGATCGAGGCACCGTCCTCGAGCGAGGGATCCATCGTGGAGGTCGGGGCCACCACGATGAACGGGACGTCCGAGGCGTGTGCGGCCAGGGCCAGCCCGTAGGTGCCGATCTTGTTCGCGACGTCCCCGTTCCGGGCGATCCGGTCGGCGCCCACGAGCACCGCCTCGATCCCCTCCCGCGCGATCACGTGCGCCGCGGCGCCGTCAGCGATCAGCCGCGGCTGGACTCCGGCGCGCACAAGCTCCCAGGCGGTGAGGCGCGCGCCCTGGAGGAGCGGACGAGTCTCCGTGTGCCACACCTCGACGGCGCCGGGGTGGCGGCGATGCACCTCGAGGATCACGCCGAGCGCGGTGCCGCCGCCGCCCGTGGCGAGCCCCCCGGTGTTGCAGTGCGTGAGGAATCGCCGCCGTCCTCCGAGGAGCGCCGCCCCGTGGGCGGCCATGGCGCGCGACGCGGCGCGATCCTCCTCCCAGATCGCCTCCGCTTCCCGCTGGGCGCGCGCCGCGATCGCGCCCGCGTCCGCCCCTTCCGCGGCGGCCGCGCCGCACGCCGCGAGCGTCCGGTCCACGGCCCACGCCAGATTCACCGCCGTGGGACGCGTCGCGCGAAGGCGCGCGCCCGACTCGCGGAGCGCCGCGAGGAGCGAGGCCGGGTCGCGGGATCCGCCGGCGCGGCGGCGCGCTTCCGCGGCGAGCGCGAGCGCGGCCGCGATCCCGATGGCCGGCGCGCCGCGGACGGCGAGCCGCGCGATCGCGTCGGCCATCGCGGCGGCGCCGTCGATCGCGATCCACGATTCCCGTTCCGGCAGGAGCGTCTGGTCCAGGACCTCGAGCGCGCCCTTCTCGATGCGGAGCGGATCCATGCCGGGCCGGCTCAGGGTTCCCGGACCGATGCTTCGCGCAAGAGCCCGAGCAGATGCTTCAGGTGGCTCAGCGGAAGCCCGACCACGTTGGAATAGGACCCCTCGATCGCCTCCACGAACAGCGCGCCTCCCCCCTGCACGGCGTAGGCGCCGGCCTTGTCGAGCGGCTCTCCGGTGGCGACGTACCGCTCCACCTCCGCCGAGCCGATCCGGGCGAACTTGACGATGCTGCGCACCGCCTCGCCCAGTCCCCGCTCTTCGGCCGGGTCGAGGATGAAGAGGCCGGTCCAGACCTCGTGCACGCGCCCGGACAAAAGCCCGAGCATGCGCGCGGCGTCCGCGCGATCGGCGGGCTTGCCCAGGATGACGCGGTCGATCACCACGACCGTGTCGGCGCCGACGTAGACCGTCTCCTCGGGCGCACCCTCCCCCGTGGGACCCGCTGCCGCGCCCCGGCCGGCGCCCGCGGCTTCGCGGGCCGCCCGCGAAGCGCGCGCCTTTGCTTCCGCCAGGCGCAGCACGTGGGCATCGGGGCGTTCCCCGGGGAGCGCGCTCTCGTCCAGGTCCACCGGCGCGGTCTCGAAGTGGGCCCCCACCAGCGTGAGGAGCTCGGCGCGACGCGGCGAGCGCGACGCGAGCCAGAGCTTGGGGCCGAGCGGATTCAGCAGATTGGGGCGCATGGGCGCCGGACCTCCCCCGGTCTCACGACGGCGTCTCGAGGAGAAAGGTGGCCGGGCCCTCGTTCACGAGCTCGACCCGCATCGACGCGCCGAAGCGGCCGCGGCGGACCGGGACCCCCGAGCCCTCGAGCGCCGCACAGAAGCGCTCGTACGCCGCCTCGGCCGCGACCGGCGGCGCGGCCGGGTCGAACCCCGGCCGGCGGCCTCGGGACACGTCGGCCACCAGCGTGAATTGGGATACGACGAGCGCCTCTCCCGCCACGTCGAGGACGGAGCGGTTCATCCGCCCCGCCTCGTCCTCGAAGATGCGAAGCAGGGCGCAGCGCTCGGCGAGACGGGGTGCCGCGGCATCCGGATCGGATGCGGCGACCCCGAGCAGGATCAAGAGCCCGGTCCCGATCCGCGCGATCTCCTCCTCCTCCACCCGCACCGCGGCGCGGCTGACGCGCTGGAGGAGCGCCCTCACGAAGCGAGACCGGCTTCCCCGTGGCCCGGCTTGCCGAAGACCTGCTCGCGCTCGACGGCATCCACGCCGTCCACGTTCTCGATCGCGCGCATCACCTCGCGAAGGTGCGCCAGGTCGCGCACCTCGACCACGAACGCGCCGCGGGCGTTCCGGTCGTTCGCCTTGATCCCGGCGGTCCGGATGTTCGTGTTCGTGGTCGAGATCGCCTTGGCGATGTCGGCGAGGAGGCTCTTCCGATCCTGGCCGAAGATCGAGAGCTTCACGGTGAAGGAGTCCTCGGGCTTGGCGCTCCAATCCACGACCATCCGCCGCTCCGCCGGCACGCGGTCGTCGAACGTGTTCGGGCAGTCGGTGCGGTGCACGGTCACGCCGCGTCCGCGCGTCACGATGCCGACGACCGGATCGCCGGGCACCGGCTGGCAGCACTTGGCGTAGGCGACCATCAGGTTGTCGACGCCCTGGATGCGCACGCCGTGTCCGGGCCGCCCGGTGATCGCGCGGATGGTCTCGAGCGAGGCCTCCTTGAGGCGCTGCACCGGGCCGCCGCCGTCGGGGATCCACTTGCCGATCACCTGCTGCACCGAGAGGTTCCCCTGTCCCAGCGCGGCGTAGAGCCCGTTCACGTCGGGATGCCCCATCGACTGCGCGAGGCTCTCGACGGAGACGTCCGGAGGAGGGGTGAGACGCCGGCGCCGCAGCTCGCGCTCGAGGATCTCTTTCCCCAGCGCGACGCTGTCGGAATGCTCGGCCACCTTGAGCCAGTGGCGGATCTTGGAGCGCGCCGCGTGCGTGCGCACCAGCTTCAGCCAGTCGCGGTTCGGTTTGGCGCCCGGCGACGTGATGATCTGCACCGTGTCGCCGCTTCGAAGCTCGGTGCGGAGCGCCACGATCCTTCCGTTCACCTTGGCGCCGACGCAGTGGTTCCCCACCTGCGTGTGCACGAGGTAGGCGAAGTCGAGCGGCGTGGCGCCGCGCGGCAGCCGCCGCAGGTCCCCCCGCGGCGTGAAGACGAAGACCTCGTCCTGGTAGAGGCTCGTCTTGAGGTACTCCATGAACTCGTCGGGATCGCCCATGGTCGCGCTCTGGAAGTCCGCCCCGCGCAGGAGCGGCGCCAGCTTCGCCTCGAGCTCCGCGTCCTGCCGCCCCCCCTCCTTGTACCGGTAGTGCGCCGCGACGCCGAGCTCCGCGATCTGGTGCATCTCGGCCGTGCGAATCTGGAACTCGACCATGAGGCCGCCGGGGGCCACGACCGTGGTGTGCAGCGACTGGTACATGTTGCTCTTGGGCGTCGCGATGTAGTCCTTGAAGCGCTCGTGGACGGGCGTGAAGAGGTCGTGCACCACGCCGAGGACCCGATAGCACTCGGTCTTGTCGCGCGTGATCACCCGGATGCCCAGGAGGTCGAAGATCTCCTCGAACGCGCGCTCCTGCGCGCGCATTTTCCGGTAGATCGATTCCAGGTGTTTCGGGCGCCCCATGACGTCGGCCTTGATGCCGGCCGCGACGAGGCGGTCCTTCACCGGCCCCATCACCTCCTGGATCTGCCGCTCGCGCTCCTCGCGCTTCAGCGCCACCTTCTGGCGCAGCTCCTGGAACGCCTCGAAGTCGAGGTGCTTCAGGCAGAGGTCGTCCAGCTCCCACTTGATCCGCGCGATGCCGAGCCGGTGCGCGAGCGGCGCGTAGATCTCGCGCGTCTCGCGCGCGATGGCGGCCGCGCGCTCCGGATTCAGCGCGTTCAGGGTGCGCATGTTGTGGAGCCGGTCCGCCAGCTTGATCAGGATGACGCGCAGGTCGCGCGCCATGGAGAGGAGCATCTTCCGAAAGTTCTCCGCCTGCTCCGTCTCGGGGCGGTCGAAGTGGAGTCCGCTGATCTTGGTCACGCCGTCCACGAGCGCCGCGACCTCCGGCCCGAACGCGCGCTGGATGGCCGGGAGGTCGATCTCGGTGTCCTCGACCACGTCGTGGAGGAGCGCGGCCTCGAGCAGCGTGTCGTCCAGGCCGGTCCCCAGCAGGTCCACGAGGATCGCGGCCACCGCGACCGAATGGGTCACGAACGGCTCGCCGGAGCGGCGCTTCTGGTCGACGTGCGCGCGCGCGGCGAATTCGTAGGCCTCGCGGACCTTCTCGAGATGGAAGGGCTTGCCGGTCTTGTGCAGCGCCTCGAGGAGCGGCCCCAAGGCGTCCGGGGGGGCCGGGACCACGGTCAGCGGACCTGGATGTCGCGCAGCTTGAGCTGGAGGCGCGACCGATTCTGCCAGACGTTGATCGTGGGGACGAACGCCACGGAGAGCTTGCCGCCGTTCTGCGCGATGACGCTGGCCATGTGTCCCATGCCGAACCCGATGCAGTCGAGATCCCGACCGCTCTGGCGGATGGTGAGCTTGAGGTGGTTGCGGCTCACGACGGCCGGCGGCAGGGAGAGCTTCACGTCGTCGGCCACGAACAGCGGCTCGGCGTTGCCGATCCCGAACGGCGCGAGCCGGTCCAGCGCCTGGACCAAGTCCTCGTTCAGGTGCTCGAGGTCGATCGGGCCGTCGATCGAGAGCTTGGGGATGAAATCGTCGGGCAGCACCTTGGAGCGCACCACGTCGCACAGCTGGTCGCGGAACGCCTCGAGGCACTCGGTCCGGATCGTGAGGCCGGCGGCGTAGGAGTGGCCGCCGAAGCCGAGGAGGTGCGCGCGGCACTCCTGGAGCGCCAGGCAGACGTCGAAGCCGGGAATGCTCCGCCCCGAGCCCTTCCCCTCGTCGCCGTCGGAGGCGATGAGGATCGTCGGCCGGTGAAATCGCTCGATGAGCCGCGACGCGACGATCCCGAGCACGCCGGGATGCCACCGGTCGGACCAGAGGACGATGGCGGGGGGAAGGTCGGCGCCGTGCTTCTGGAGCTGGTCGAGCGCGTCCTCCAGCGTGGACTCGTCGATCTTCTTCCGGTTCGCGTTGTCCTCCTCGAGGCTCTCCGCGATGATCGCCGCCTCGCGCGGGTCGTTCGAGAGGAGCAGGCGCACGCCGCTCTCCGCGTTCCCGAGCCGGCCCGCCGCGTTGATGCGCGGCGCCAGGATGTAGGCCACGTGGCCGCTCTCGACCCGCCGCGTGCGGAGACCCGCCACCTCCTTGAGCGCCGCGATCCCGGGCTTGTCGGAATGGCAGAGGCGCTCCAGGCCGATCTTGGCGAACACGCGGTTCTCCCCCACCAGCGGGACGACGTCGGCGATCGTGCCGAGCGCGACCAGGTCGAGGTGGTGGAAGACGAAATCGGGCGGGAGCACGTCGGGGCGCCGCGCGGCAAGCCCCTGCACCAGCTTGAAGACCACCCCCACCCCCGCGAGCTCCTTGAAGGCGTAGGGGCAGTCCTTGCGCTTGGGATTGAGCACGGCGCAGGCCTGCGGCAGCTCCCCGAGGGGCTCGTGATGGTCGGTCACGATGACGTCGATCCCCTCCTTCCGCGCGAGGAGGACCTCGTTCGTGGCGGTGATGCCGCAGTCGGCGGTGATCACGAGGCGGATGCGGCGCTTGCGCGCCACGTCCACGCCCCGTTCCGAGAATCCGTAACCGTCCCGGATCCGGTCGGGGATGAAGTAGGAGACCTTGGCGCCCATCTCCGCCAGCGCGGCCGTCAGGAGCGACGTGGAGGTGATGCCATCCACGTCGTAGTCGCCGTAGACCAGGATCGACTCGCGCGCGGCGACGGCCTGCAGGACCCGGTCCACCGCGCGGTCCATGTCGCGCATGGTGAACGCGTCCAGCAGCCGGTCGGTCGAGGGGACCAGGAACGATTCGACCTGCGCGGAGGAGGTGAAGCCGCGGTTGGCGAGGAGCCGCGCGAACGTGTCGGAAACGCCCAGCTCGGTCTTGAGCCGTTCCGCCAGCTCGGGAGCGGCGGGGCTCTTCAGGACCCAGGTCTTGGGCGTGGACGGACGCAAAGGCACCTCGGGGAGGCTGAAACGGACATTCGGGAACATGAGGCCACGCTCATTGTAACACCTTGCGCAACCGGCATCAACGGCCGGGACTCCAGGGAGTTACGCAGGCCGACGCCGGGGGTCAGAGCAGGTATCCGCCCGAAACCGGGAGCGCGGCGCCGGTGATGTATCCCGACTCCTCGGCCAGGAGGAAGAGCGCGGCGCGCGCCACCTCTCCCGGCGTCCCCAGGCGGCGTGCCGGGATCTTGGCCGAGGCGGCGGCCGCCGCCCACCGCGCCGGCGTGCCGGGGGTCCGGATCACGCCCGGGAGGATGACGTTGACCGTGATCCCGTGCTCCGCTTCCTCCTGCGCCGCGCTCCGCGCGAGGGTGAGCAGCGCGATCTTCGCGGCGCGATAGCCGTGCGCGAGCGACGCCGCGCGCGGCGTGTCCCCGCCGGCGACGCCGAAGAGGAGCACCCGCCCGAAGCGCCGCCGGCGCATTGCGGGAAGCGCGGCATGGAGGAGCGCGACCGCGCCGGTCACGTTGGAGCGGACGAGCGCTTCCCAGCGCTCGGGCGTGAGGGCCCGGAGCGGCCCCTCCCAGTAGTCGCCCGCCGCGTGCACGACGATGTCGGGGGCGGCGTGCCCCAGCCGTCCGCGTCCCCCGCGTCCTCCGGCGCCGGCGCCGGCGAGGCGGACCAGCCGTTGCGCCGTGCCGGGGCGCGTCACGTCGCCCCGGGCGGTGCGGAGGCTCAGTCCTCGCGCCGCGGCGGTCTCGCGCAGTGCGGCAAGCGAGACCGCCGAACGCCCCACCGCCAGCACGCGGCACCCCTCGCGCGCGAGCGCGATGGCCACGGCGCGGCCCAGGCCGCGGCTGCCCCCGACGACGAGGGCCGTGCGTCCCTGGAATCCGGTCGCGAGCGGGGCATCTTCTTTCGGGGCCATGGGCTGTGGTACTATAGGCGGCTCAGTCCGCAAGTCAATCGAGGGCCGATCCATGAACGACCAGCGCTGGGAAGAGGTGCTCCGCCGCCTCGACAAGCACTTCGGGAACCTCGAATTCGACGAGTCCGAGGACGAGGAGACCCACGCCGTCTCCGAATCCGTCACGTGGGAGAGCCCCCAGGGCCGGATGAAGCTGGTCCGCACCACGAAGCCGCTCGTCGTCGACAAGAAGATGCACTACTCGAACCGCGCCGGCGGCGGCACCCACGTCGAATACGTCTACTCCAAGACCGAATCCACCAGCCGCATCCGCCTGTTCCGCTGGAACGGATCGCTGAACGACTGGGACGAGATCGACGCCACCGCCCTGACCGGGCCGGAGGCCCGCTAGACCGTGGACCGCCACGTCGGCCTGGACCTGGTCCGCGTCACCGAAGCGGCCGCGCTCGCCTGCGCGCGATTCATGGGCCGCGGCGACGCGCACGGGGCCGACCAGGCCGCCGTGACCGCGATGCGGCGCGCGTTCGACAACGTGGACATCCGCGGCACGGTCGTGATCGGCGAGGGGGAGCGCGACGAGGCGCCCATGCTCTACATCGGGGAGCGCGTCGGCTCGGGGTACGGCGCCGAGGTGGACATCGCGCTCGACCCGCTGGAGTGCACGAACTCGGTGGCGTACGGCCGCGACAACGCCCTCGCGGTGATCGCGCTCGCCCAGCGGGGCCATTTCCTCCACGCGCCCGACACCTACATGGAGAAGATCGCCGTCGGCGCCAAGGCCGCGAACGCGATCGACCTCTCCCGCTCCGTCGAGGAGAACCTCGAGTCGGTCGCCGCCGCCAAGGGGTACGACCTCGAGGACCTCACCGTCGTCGTGCTCGACCGGCCGCGCCACGAGGAGCTGATCCAGCGGATCCGGAAGGTCGGCGCGCGCATCCACCTGATCCCCGACGGCGACGTCTCGGCCGCGATGGCCACCGCCGTCGAGTCGACCGGCGTGGACGTGCTGCTGGGCATCGGCGGCGCGCCCGAGGGCGTGCTCGCGGCGGCGGCGCTCCGCTGCCTGGGCGGCGCGATGCAGGGGCGCCTCAGGTTCCGGAGCGACGAGGAGAAGGAGCGCGCGACGCGGATGGGGATCGTCGACCACGACCGGATCTACACCCAGACCGATCTCGCGCGCGGCGACTCCATCATCTTCGCCACGACCGGCGTCACCGACGGGGACATGCTCGACGGCGTCCGCTTCAGCGGGGACGGCGCCGAGACCCATTCGATGGTGATGCGCGCGGCCACGGGAACGGTGCGCATCTTGAGGACGAGCCACCGCTTCTCCGGACCGGACGGACGGCCGGTGAGCATCGAGCCGTTCGAAGCCTTCCACCGGTCCTGATCCCGTGGCGCCCCCGCGCGACCTCGATGCCTTCGATCCTCCCGAGTCACCGGACGGCCCTCCGCTCGACCTGCTCGCGATCGGCGCCCATCCCGACGACGTGGAGATCTCCTGCGGGGGGACGATCGCGGCCGCTGCCGCCGAGGGGCTCCGCGCCGGGATCCTCGATCTGACGCGCGGGGAGAGCGCGACCAACGGCACCCCCGAAATCCGCGCGGCGGAAGCGGCAGAGGCCGCGCGCCTCCTCGGCGCGTGCGGCCGCTGGAACGCGGGGCTGCCCGACGGAGCCCTCCACGCCCACGATCCCGAGCAGGTGCGCCGCGCGGTGCTCTGGCTGCGCGCCCTGCGCCCCGACGTCGTGGTCGTGCACTTCCCGCGCGACCGCCACCCCGACCACGTGGCCGCGTCCGAGCTGATCGACCGCGCCTCCTACCTGGCAGGGCTGCGCCGCTTCGAGAGCGTCGGGAACGCCGCCCCCTTCCGCCCGCGCGCGCGCTACCACTACGCCTCGCGCGTCGGCTTCGCGCCCTCGTTCGTCGTGGACGTGACGGCGCACTGGGAGGCGAAGCGGGCGGCGATTCTCGCGCACGGGAGCCAGGTGAGCCGCACGTCGGCGGAGGCGCGCCCCACTCCCTTGAATCGGGAGGGCTTCCTCGACTTCGTGGAATCGCGGGCGCGCCACTACGGCGGGATGATCGGCGTGACCTACGGCGAGCCGTTTCACGCCACGGAGCCGATCGGCGTCCGCGCGCTGGCCGCCTTCCTCCGGACGCCGCAGCCGGCACCCGGCTCGTTCACCGGCTAGGCGACGCCAGCGCCGCTTTCGCGGCGCGAAAGAGGCGGAGCCGCTCCGCGTAGCGCTCGTTCCCCCGCGACAGCCGCACCGCGCGCTCGGCCGCTTCGATCGCCCGCTCGAGATTCCCCGCCCGGTAGGCCGCCTCGGCCAGCGTGTCGAAGAGGTTCGGATCGTCGCTCCGCGCGGCCACCGCGGCCTCCGCGTAGCGCAGCGCCTCGGCGGGATCGCCTCCACGCGTCGCCAAAAACCACGCCAGCTCGTTCAAGGCATCCGCGTCCTTGGGACCGCCGGCCACCGCGGTGCGAAACCCGGCCTCCGCGGCGGCGTACTCGCGCGCGGCCGCCGCGTCGTCGCCGCGCCGCCTGGCAGCGTCGCCGTAACGGACATGCGCCGCGGGAAGGAACGTCTCGGCGTGGCGCGCGTAGATCCGGCCCAGGGCGCCGATCGGGTCCTTGTCCAGGTCCACCCGCAGATCAGTGATCCGGTCCGAGCCGGGGACGGAGCCCGTGCCGAACCGGGGCTCGGGCTCGGCCGCGGCGCGCACGACGAGGAGCGCCGCCGAGGCTTCCCTCCCCCGCGCCGCGAAGGGATCGCCGTCCGCGCGCTCGCCGGCTTCGAGCGCGGCGAGGAGCCGCGCGCCCAGATCGCCGCTCCGCTGCGCGAACGCCTCAGCCATCGCCTCGAGGGTCGCCGCACCCCGGAGGCCATAGCCGGCGCAGGCGAAGCTCGCGCCGAGTCGGGTGCCCGAAAATCCCGGCAGATGCGCGCCCGAGCGGGCCGCGGCGCGCCCGCCGCGCCCCACGACGATGCCCACGCGGGCCGCTGGATCGGTGCCGGCGGGCACGAGCAGGATCAGAGCGGAGTCGGGATCCATCCCGCGCGCGAGCGCGGAGGCCGCGGCGCGGAGATCCCCGGCCCCGGGTCCCAGCGAGAGGAGGGCGCCCGCTTCCGCCGAAGCTTCCAGGGCGCGCGCGCCCACCGCGATCTCGGAGGCGGCGCACGCCGCGCCCCAGGAACCGGTCGCGGAATCGAACGCGGCCGCGGCCAGGGCGGGACCCTGTCCCAGGACGACGCGGAGCGGAAGGGCGAGGGTGTCGGTTCGGGACGGGGACGGTGGCGGCGGCGCGGCACGCGGCGCCTGCGCGTGCGCGATGGGGCCGAGCACGGCCAGGGCGGCGACGAGCGCCGCGGCCGTGGCCGTGGCCCGGAGCGAGACCCTCATGAACGTGGCGCGGCGTGGCGCCGCGGCATTACCGGGCGCGTTTGCGGGCGAGCGCGCGCTCGGCGGCCTGGATCACGTCGGGAGCCTTGATCCCGAACGCCGCCATCAGCTCGTCCTGCTTTCCCGATCGGCCGAAGCGGTCGTGCACCGCCACGAGCTCCATCGGAACGGGATGCGTGGCCACCACCGCTTCGGCGACGGCGCCCCCCAGCCCTCCGTGGATCTGGTGCTCCTCGGCGGTGACGATGGCGCCGCAATCGCGCGCGGCGCGCTCGATGGCGTCCCGGTCCAGCGGCTTCAGCGTGTGCATGTTCAGCACGCGGCATTCGATGCCGCGCGCGGCCAGCGCCTCGGCGGCGACCAAGGCCTCGTAGACCATCACGCCGCACGCGATGATCGCGAGGTCCTTCCCCTCGCGCAGCTGGTTCGCGCGCCCGATCACGAACGGAGATCCGGCGTCGGTCACGACCGGGACCGGCTCGCGTCCGAAGCGGATGTAGTACGGATGCAGGTCGCTCCCCGCGGCCACCGTGGCCTTGCGCGTCTCGTAGTAGTCGGCGGGCACGATCATCCGCATGTTGGGGATCGAGCGGATGATGGCGATCTCCTCCATCGCCTGGTGCGTGGCCCCGTCCGGGCCGACGCTGATGCCGCCGTGCGCCCCGCCGATCTTGACCGGAAGATTGGTGTAGGCCACGGTCACGCGGATCTGGTCGGCGCTCCGGCAGGAGGCGAAGGCGCCGTACGTCGCGAGGAACGGAATCTTTCCCACCGCGGCGAGGCCGGCGGCCACGCACATCATGTTCTGCTCGGCGATGCCGACCTGGATGAAGCGATCGGGGAACTTCTCCGCGAAGAAGTTCACGTTCGTCGAGCCGGTCAGATCGCCGACCAGCACGACGATGCGCGGATCCTTCTCTCCGAGGTCGACCAGGCCGTGGCCGAACCCCTCGCGGGTGCGCTTCATCTCGGGCTTGGCCAGGGTCGGCGGCTCGGCGGGACGCGGGGCGGCCGGAGCGGTTCCGCTGCTCATCGGACACCTCCCGCCATCGCGGCCGGAACCGGCGCCGCGGGGATCGCGGGCGGCGCCACCTGCGCCGCGCCATGGGATTCGAGGCGCTTCGTCCAGGCCTCCAGGGTGGTGCCCAGCTCGGCCAGCGCCTTCTCCGCCTGCTCCACGCTGGGCGGCACGCCGTGCCAGCGGTAGTCGTCTTCCATGTACGAGACGCCCTTCCCCATGACGGTCTTCGCGAGGATCACCGAGGGTTGGCCCTTCGCCGCGCGCGCGGCGTCGAACGCGTCGACGATGGAGGGGATGTCGTGGCCGTCGCAGACGATCACGTTCCAGTTGAACGCGCGCCACTTGTCCGCGAGTGGTGCTACCCCCATCACGTCCTGCACGTCGCCGTCGATCTGCTTCCGGTTGTAGTCGATCACGCCGCAGAGGTTGTCCAGCTTGTAGTGCGCGGCGAACATCGCCGCTTCCCAGATCTGCCCCTCCTGCTGCTCGCCGTCGCCCATGACGCAGTAGACGCGCCGCGGGTTCTTGTCCATGCGCGAGCCGAGCGCCATGCCGCAGCACACCGACAGCCCCTGGCCCAGCGATCCGGACGAGACCTCCACGCCGGGCGTGTCGTGCTTGCTCGGATGCCCCTGCAGATGACCCTCGAACCGGCGGAACTGGAGGAGGTCGCGAAGCGGGAAGTAGCCGCGCTCCCCCATCAGCGCGTAGATGCAGGGCGTGATGTGGCCGATCGAGAAGTGCCAGAGATCGCGGCCCGGATCGTCGAGCCGGGCGGGATCGAGATTCATCTCCCGGAAGAAGAGCACGCTCCCGAAGTCGGCGGAGGAGAGCGGGCCGCCGCTGTGGCCGGACTGGGAGCGCGCGAGGAGCGTGATGATGTCGCGGCGCACGAAGAGCGCGCGCTCGCGGAGCTGGTTCGGGTCGAATTCCAAACGGGGCATGGATTTGTCTCCCGGAAGTCGGACGAGCTGCCGATCCGACGCTACCGGGGCCGCCCCGGCCCCGCAAGGGAAATCCCGAGGCGTATACCACGGAAGCATTCGAGGCCGGGAGCGCTTCCGGGCCCCGCGGGGAGCCGCTCCGGCGACCCGTCAGGCGTTCACGTAGCGGGCGTCGTAGGGCTGGGGGATCCGGCCGCCCCGGACGGCGGCGGCGATCTCGGCGATCCCCTCCCCGACGCGACGCTCGGCGCGGAAGCCCCAGAGGCGCTCGATCTTGTCGAACGAGACGCGGTAGGTGCGGGGGTCCTTGGCGGCGGGCTGGATCGTGGCGCGGGCTCCGGGAACGTTCTCCTCGATCGAATCTTTGAGTTCCTTGAGCTGGTAGTTCTCGAGATTGTCCCCCACGTTCACGATCGGCGAGCCCTCCGGCGGCGGCTCGAACGCCGCCAGCCGGAGCGCGCGCGCGATGTCGGCGACGTGCACGAAGGGGCGCCACTGCTCGCCGCCGAAGATGGTGACGGCGCCCTTCAGCACGGCGTCGCGCGCGAGCAGGTTCACGACAAGGTCGAAGCGCATGCGCGGCGACAGGCCATAGACGGTCCCGAAGCGCAGCAGCACCGGCTGCAGCGTTCCCTCCGACGCCAGCTCGAGCAGTCCCTGCTCGGCATGCCACCGCGTCTCGGCGTAGAGGGAGAGCGGCTTCACCGGGGACTCCTCGGTGAGGGTCTCCTCGCGCCCCTCGCCGTAGACGCTGCAGGTGGAGGCGAAGACGAAGCGGCGGATGCCGCGCGCGGCGGCGGACCGCGCGAAAGCCACCGTCGCGGTCCAGTTGGTCTGCACGGCTCGCTCCTCGTCCTGCGCGCACGCCTTGTCCCCGACGATCGCCGCGAGGTGGATCACCGTCTCCACCCCTTCGAGCGCCTCGGCGTGCGCCCGCGGATCGCGAAGGTCGCGGTGAAGCACGGTGAGCGATCCGTCCGACGCGAGCCCGTCCAGTCCCTGCCCGCCGAAGAGGAAGCGGTCGAGGACGCGCACGCGGGCCCCGTCCTCGAGGAGGCGGCGCACCAGCACGGACCCGATGTATCCGGCACCGCCGGTGACCAGGATCGGAGGCCGGCTCACCGGCGCACCAGGAGATGAAGGTGGTGGTCGGCCGCGGCGTCGGCCATCGGCCCTCGCGGCCGGAGCGCGCGGTCCCACGCGGCGGCGCGCTCGAAGAAGGGAGCCAGGCGCGCGTCGCGCCGCCGGCGCTCGTCCAGGGCGCGCGAGGCGTGGCGCTGCAGCGCGTAGAAGAGATTCGAGCCGAGCGCCTCGTCCCGGAAATGGGGCTCCGCCTCGGCCAGGAGCGACGCCCCCGGCACCACGGCGCAGTAGTAGCCGTTCTCGCGCTGGGCGCCCACGCGGTGCGGATTGTCGGAGGGATCGCGGAGCAAGGCGCTCCGGTCATTGTTCAGGACGAGCGCCAGGAGTCCCCCCGGGCGCACGACCCGGGCGAGCTCGGCCAGCGTGGCGCGGCGCGTCTCGGGTGGAAGGTGCTCCAGGAGTCCGAGGCAGACCGCCACCGGAAAGGAGGCCTCGCGAAACGGGAGGCGGTCGGAGCGGAGCCGCACCGGATCGAGGCCCGCCGCGCCGGCCCGCGCCGCGTTCCGCCGCAGCCGCTGGAGCATCCCCGGCGCGAGGTCCCCGCAGGCGAGACGCCCAACCCGGGGGGCGAGCCGGATCGACACCCTGCCGACGCCGGCGCCGAGATCGAGCCCGCGATCGGCACGGCCGATCACGTCCAGCAGGAGTCCCGTCTCCCAGGCGTCGTACGCCGCGTTCACGTGCGGCGGCTCCCCCAGGCTGAGCACCGCGGCCAGCTCGTCTCCCGCCTCGTGGCGCGCACCGCCCCAGTAGGCCGCGGCAAGGGCCGCGTCGTAGCCGCGTTCCCGATCGGGGCCGGTCACGCCGTGCTTCCCGCCGGCCGCTTGCCGCTCCGGAACGCCGGGGCTATAGTACGGACCGAACGATGCGCCGCGCGGACGCGCCGCGCGCCCTTCCCTCGTCCCACGGAGGAGTGCGAATGCCCGAGATGGCCGAGATCGTCTCCAGCCCCGCGGTCGAATGCCTGAAGTGCGGCAAGCTGTTCGGCCCGAATCAGATCTTCCACCTGAAGGAAGATCCGCGCCGGGCCTACATCCGCTGCCAGCACTGCGGCGGGCGGAACGAGATCCGCGCGGAAGAGCGCTTCTGCATGCGCCTGGTCGGGATCCTTCCCGAGCCGGCGGCTTCGCGCGCAGGGGCCCAGGCGATGTCCACTCCGGAGAACCCGCTCCCCTAAGCGCGCCTCGAGGGCCAGTTCGCGGCTCCGCGTCCCAACGTGATCCGGCATGAAAACGGGTCCCCCTCCCTCGCGGGAAGGGGACCCGATGTGTGCCCGGGGCGAGATTTGAACTCGCACGGGGGTTACCCATACGCCCCTCAAACGTACGTGTCTACCAGATTCCACCACCCGGGCGTCTGCTGGATCATTGTCCGCCGGTCGCGGGCGACTGTCCGCTGCCCGAGGCCGGTGGCGTCGTCGCGCCTCCGCTCGTCGCGGGACCGGAAGGAGGAGCCGTCGTGCCGCTCGGCGAGGGAGCCGTCGTGCCGCCGGGAGCCGGAGCCGTGCCCGCCGGAGGAGCGGGCGCCACGGTGCCGCCACCCAGAGGAGCGGACGCACCCGGCGAGGGCGCGCTCGCGCCCGAGCCGGTCGGAGGCGCGCCCGCAGCGCGGCGACGTGCCTCTTCCTGAACCAGGCTGCGCCGCGCCGAGGCCTTCGATGACGAGAGGCCGAGCGTCAGCGACGTCACGAAGAAGAGGACCGCGAGCACGGTGGTCGCTCGGCTCAGGAACCCCGCCGCGCCGCGCCCGCCGAAGAGGGTCTGGCTGGAGCCGCCTCCGAACGCGCCGGCCAGACCGCCGCCCTTCCCCGACTGGAGAAGGATGGTGATCATGAGCGCGATGCAGGCGAGAACGTGAATGGTGACGACCAGACCCAGAATGACACCGGACATGCGCGAGCTTCCTTTCGAGAATCGTTTGCCGTGCCGAAGCGAGTACGCGAGGGTACCACGCGGTCCGGCGAGGGGTCAATGCGCGGGGACGGTCTCCTCCAGCAGGCGGCCGATCTCGAGGAACGAGGCGGCCTGGAGCGAGGCGCCCCCCACGAGGAAACCGTCCACCCCCGGGACCGCGGCGAGCGGTCCGGCGTTCCTGGGATCCACGCTCCCTCCGTACAGGATGGGGACGGGGTCCCCGGCGGCGCCTCTTCCCGCGGCCGCGAGCTCCTCGCGCACCCAGGCGTGCGCCTCGGCGACCTCCTCCACCGACGCGACCACTCCCGTTCCGATCGCCCACACCGGCTCGTACGCGACCCAGAGCGTAGCTTTCGAGGGAGATCCCTCGAGCGCGCGCCGGAGCTGCCGCGCGAGCACGTCGCGCGTCTCGCGCCGCTCGCGCTCGGCCAGCGTTTCGCCGATGCAGAGCACGGGATGGAGCCCCGTGCGCCACGCGGCGAGCAACTTCTGGCGCACGAGCTGATCGCTCTCGCAGAAGAGGCGCCGGCGCTCCGAGTGCCCCACCAGCGCATACCGCGCGCCCGCGTCCTTCGCCTGCTCCGCCGAGACCTCGCCGGTGAAGGCGCCCTTCGATTCGAAGTGGCAGTTCTGCACGCCGAGCGCGGGACCGCCCTCCGTCCGCGACGCCGCGAGCGCGGCCAGCGCGGTGGCGGGAGGGAACAGGACGCAGGCGATTCCGGAGCGCTCCCGGCATCCCGCGTCCACCCCCTCATACAGGGAGCGCGCCTCGGCCAGGAGCAGATTCATCTTCCAGTTTCCGGCGAGAACGCGCTTCATCGTGCCGGCCGCGGCGCGTCCTCCAGCGCGGCGACGCCGGGAAGCTCCTTCCCTTCCAGGAACTCGAGCGACGCTCCGCCGCCCGTCGAGAGATGGCTGATCTGGTGCTCCACCTCGGCGGCGTTCACCGCGGCGAGCGAATCGCCGCCGCCCACCACCGTGAAGGCCCCGCGCTTGGTGGCGCGAGCCATCTCGCGCGCGACGCCGATCGTCCCCTCGGCGTAGGCCGGCACCTCGAAGATCCCCATGGGGCCGTTCCAGAACACCGTCTTCGCGTCGGCCAGCGCCGACGCCAGCGTTCCGAGCGAGGCAGGGCCGATGTCCACGCCCATGCGGTCGGACGGAATCGCCGTCACGGGAACGATGCGTCCCGGGTCCTCGCCCCTGGGCCCGTCGGCGGCGCGGCAGTCCTCGGGCAGGAGGAGCTTCGCCGCCTCGACCGACCGGAGCAGCTCGGCCGCGAGCGGGATCCGGTCCTCCTCCACCAGCGAGCGCCCGGTCTCGAGCCCCTTCGCGCGCAGGAAGGTGAACATCATCCCCCCTCCGACGAAGACCCGGTCCACGCGGGGCAGGAGGTTCTGGAGCACGTCGATCTTGCCGGAGATCTTGGCGCCGCCCAGGATCGCGACATACGGCCGAGCGGCGCCCTCCAAGAGCCGGCCCAGCGCCGAGAGCTCCTTCTCCATCAGGAACCCCGCCGCGCGGTCGGCGAGGTGCGCGGTGATCCCCACGGTCGAGGCGTGCGCGCGGTGGGCCGAGCCGAAGGCATCGTTCACGTACGCGTCGGCGAGCGCGGCCAGAGCGCGGCTGAACTCGGGGTCGTTCGCCTCCTCGCGCGGGTCGAAGCGCAGGTTCTCGAGCAGGAGCGCCTGCCCCGGCTGGAGGGCGCGCGCCTCGTCCGCCGCCTCGGGTCCGATGATGGACGGGGCGAAGCGCACGGGGGCGCGGAGATACTTCTCGAGCACGTCGCGCACGGGCACGAGGCTCTGCTTGGGGTCGCGCTTTCCCTTGGGGCGCCCCAGGTGCGAGGCCACGACGAGGCGCGCCCCCTTGTCGAGCAGGTAGCGCAGCGTCGGCAGCGAAGCCACGATCCGGGTGTCGTCGGCCACGCCCCCCTCGGGCTTCAGGGGGCAGTTGAAGTCGACGCGCACGAAGATCGTCCGCCCCTCCGCCTCCAGATGGTTCAGCCGTCGAAACGTCATCTCATTCTCCTCAGGACGCCCGTCCCAGCAGGAGCAGCGCGTCCACCATGCGGTTCGAGAAGCCCCATTCGTTGTCGTACCAGGCGAAGACCTTCACGAACCGATCCCCCTGGGCCATGGTGAGGGGGGCGTCGAAGATCGCGGAGTGCGGGTTGCCGACGATGTCCGCCGAGACGATCGGGTCCTCCATGTACTGGAGGATTCCGGAGAGACGCCCCGTCGCGGCGGCGCGCATCGCGTCGTTCACCGCCGCCGCCGACACCGGGCGGGCCGTCTCCGCCGCCACGTCGATGATCGACCCGCAGGGAATCGGCACCCGGACCGCGATGCCGTCGAGCTTCCCCTGCAGCGAGGGGATCACGAGCCCGATCGCCTTGGCCGCGCCCGTCGAGGTGGGGATCATCGATTGCGCCGCCGAGCGCGCGCGGCGGAGATCCTTGTGGGGGGCGTCCAGCACCTTCTGATCGTTCGTGTAGGCGTGGATCGTGGTCATGAAGCCGCGCTCGATGCCGAACGTCTCGTCGAGCACCGACAGCACCGGCGCGAGGCAGTTGGTGGTGCACGAGGCGATCGAGACCACCTGGTGCTTCGCGGGGTCGAACGCCTTGTCGTTCACGCCCATCACGAACGTCGCGTCGGCGCCCTTGGAGGGCGCGGAGACGAGCACGCGCTTGGCGCCGGCGCCCAGGTGCACCGCGGCCTTGTCGCGATCGGTGAAGCGCCCCGTGCACTCGAGCACGACGTCCACGCCCAGGTCCTTCCACGGGAGGTTCTCGGGCTTCGCCTCGCAGAGGACCCGGATCGTGGTCGTTCCGACGCGGAGCCCGCCCTCGGCCGGCGAGAACCGCTCCGGCCAGGGCCCGTGGATCGAGTCGTAGGTGAGGAGATGGGCCAGGGTCTTCGCGTCGGTGATGTCGTTCACGGCGACGAAGTCGATCGTTTCCTTCCGCTTCAGCGCGGCCCGGAGCACGAGGCGCCCGATCCGTCCGAAGCCGTTGATGGCGACGCGCACAGCGCCTCCTTAGCTGGAAAACACTCGGGCCAGCTCGTAGAACTCGGGCCCGACGGTTTTGAGCGTCCCGACCGCCTCGGCGAGCGGGACGTCCACGATTTGCGTGCCGCGGATGGCGACCATCCGCCCGAAACCCTTGTTCGCGATCAGGTCGGCCGCCGCGATGCCGAAGCGCGACCCGAGCACCCGGTCGAACGCGGTCGGAGAGCCGCCGCGCTGGATGTGTCCCAGGATCGTGTAGCGGGTCTCGAAGCCGGTCTGCTCCTCGAGCCGCTCCGCCAGCGTGGCGCCGATGCCGCCCAGCCGCACGTGGCCAAAGGCATCCATCTTCTCGCTCGCGAGGTGGAGGGCCTGGCCGCCGTCGTCCGCGAGATGCGCCCCCTCGGCGACGACGATGATGCTGAAGCTCTTTCCCCGGTCGTGGCGGCGGCGCACCACCTCGGTCACCTCGGAGAAGGCGACCGGGAACTCCGGGATCAGGATGAGATCGGCGCCTCCGGCGATTCCGCTCTCGAGCGCGATCCATCCGGCGTGGCGCCCCATGACCTCCACGACCATGACGCGGTCATGCGACTCCGCCGTGGTGTGCAGCCGGTCGATCGCCTCCGTCGCGATGGTGAGCGCAGTGTCGAACCCGAACGTGAGGTCGGTGCCGTTGACGTCGTTGTCGATCGTCTTGGGCACGCCGACGACGGGAAGGCCGTCCTGGGCGAGCTTGTTGGCGGTGCCGAGCGTGTCCTCGCCGCCGATCGCGACGAGCGCGTCGATTCCGTGCGTCGCGAGGGCCGCGCGGATCCGCGCGGGTCCGTCGGCTTCCTTGAAGGGGTTCGTTCGCGATGTGCCGAGGATCGTGCCGCCGCGCGGCAGGATGCCCGACACCTTGGCCAGGTCGAGCGAGTCGATCTCGTCCACCAGGAGCCCGCGCCATCCGTGGCGGATGCCGCACACGTCCCAGTCGTAGGTCTTGACCGCCCTCTGGACGACCGCGCGGATCACCGCGTTCAGCCCCGGGCAGTCCCCCCCGCCCGTCAGGATTCCGATCCGCATCAGCCGCCCCCGCGTTCCCTGGTAAAGCCTAGAGTAACTGCTTCGTTCCGTGCGACTTAGAGAGCGATGAATTCTAGGCGCCGGCGGCGCTCAAGTCAAGCGCCGCCCACGGCGGGGCGAGACCTTCGGCGCTCAGTGGATTCCGGTCGTCGAGGAGTAGCGGAGGGTGTACTCGCCGTATCCCTGGTCGTCGATGAAGACGAACTTGAGACCGGTGGCGACCTCGTTCAGCCCGTGGCGGGCGGAGGCCTCCTTGCCGTGCGAGTCGTAGGTCCAGATCTCGTAGGGGCGCGAGTCGGCGATTCCGGTGTCGGTCCGGGTGATCGTCTCGCGCGAGGCCTGCGGGATGGAGGAGTCGAGCGCGTGGCCGATCGTCTTTCCCGCGACGGGGATCCGCTCGATCTTCATCTCGTCGGGCTCGCCGTAGCGGATGTAGACGCGCCCCCGGTCGGAGAACATGCCGGGCGTGAAGATGGTGTAGTGCTGGTTGGCGTACGCCACCCGGCGCAGGAACTCGAGGCGCGCCTCGTTCTGGGCCGTCTCGGGCGAGGGATCGGCGTTCTGCCAGGCTTCCTCGATCCGCACTTCCTTCTCGCCCATGCTGAGCATCGGGAATTTCGCGGCTTCCTCCGAGGACAGCAGCACGCCGGCCTCGACGTCGTAGAACTCGGCGGCCTCGGGCCGCCAGGAATCGCGCGACCAGAGGACGTCGAACTCGGTCGAGGTGACCGCGGTCACCGGCTCCCCTTCCCTGTGGATCTCGAGGGTCAGGCGGTAATGCCCCGCCGCGAGGCCCGAGGCATCGATCGAGATGGCGTGCGGCCAGGCGGTTCCCTCCGTGACGCGAAGCGAGTCGTCGCCGGTCGGGATGGTGTCCCCCTTGGCGTCCACCAGGAGGGAGCGGACGCGATAGCTGCGACCCCCCGGGGGCGGCGGGTCGTCGTAGATCTCGTAGTATCCCGAGACCTCGTCCTTGTAGAGGCCGTAATAGCCGCTCGGGTGGGGATAGACGTCGTAGGGTCCCTTCCGGAACGGAGCGCCCTCTTTCGCCGCGGAGATCTCCCACGCGGGCTCGATGCCGCTCAGCGAGGGATTGCGGAAGAGCCAGGGACCCAGGTCGACGCGCCCCTCCACCTTGCCCTGACGTTTTTGGCTCTTCATCTTGTAGATGAGGCCCATGCGAGCCATGTTCATGTCTTCGACGGTGACCCGGTAGGCGTAGCGGCCCGGCTTGGCGGTGAGTCCCAGCTTGTAGACCTCGCCCAGCAGGGAGTCGCCGGCCGCCGAGGGATCGGTCACCTGCACACGGGCTTCCTGCTGGCGGTATCCGATCCGCTTCTCGGCCGCGTCCCACATCTCCACCGTCACGCGAAGCAACCCCTCGAACAGGCTGTCGGTCTTTTGGATGAACTTGATCTCGCGGTACGGAACCCGGATGGAGAATTCGGCGCGGCCCTCGGAAGGGCTGTGGCGGTACGGGATGGCGCGGGCGTGGAAATGGATCTCGCCCGCGGACGCGGCCGCCTCGCCCGCGGCTACGGAACCGGGGGGAGGTGGCGCCGCGGGAGAGCCCGAGGCCAGGAGCAGCAGGACGAAAACGGCGGCGATGGCCTGGCCGGGTCGGGAGCGCCTCAAGGCGCGGACTCCTTTCGCGTGGCTAGAACCCGATGTTCACCGAGACCCGGTGCGTCGCCCCCAGGAAGTTCATGTCCTGATAGGCATAGTCCAGGCGCGCGACCGAGGACTTCACGATGGTCAGCGGGAATTTGACGCCGAAGCCGGCCGTCAGCCCCTGCGTATCGTAGTTGAGCTTGTACCCGCCCCGGAGGAACAGATAGTCGTGGAAGCCGTACTCGGCGCCCACGTTCAGCTTCTCCGAGTTGTCGGGCGGGTGGGTGAACTCGGCGGCGGCGATCAGCCGGTTCTCACCCTGCTGCATCACGTCGAACGAGCCGCCGACGCGGAAGAAGACCGGCATCTTGACCTTCTCGTCGATGAAGGTCATGTCGCTCCCGATGTTCTGGATCGACATGCCGATCTTCGCGCCCAGCACGCCCACGTCGTAGAGCGTGCCGAAATCGAACGTGGTGGACGAGCCCTTCACGTCGTCGAGGCCGGTCTGGACGTAGTTCACGCTCAGCCCTGCCGAGAACTTGTCCGTGAGCGCCCGCGCGTAGGAGAGGCCGTAGGCCCACTCCCCGGCGTCGAACGTGTCCCCGGTGCCTTCCGGCAGATAGGTCGTCCGGACGATATCCCGGCTCATCGTGAGCGCCCGGACGTTCACGCCGAGCATGCCGGGAATCCACTTGATGTTGAAAACGTACGCGGCCTGGTCGAACAGGATGTCGGCGGGCCAGGACGTGTGGTTCAGCGAGATCGACTGCCCCGACATCCGGGCGATCCCCGCGGGGTTCCAGTAGACGGCCGTGGCGTCGTCCGAGAGCGCGACGTAGGCGTCTCCCATGGCCGCCGCACGAGCCCCCACGCCGATCTTCAGCGACTGGCCTCCCAGGGTGCCGACCTTCTCGAAGATCTGGGCCCCTTCCGCCGAGAGCGGGAGCAGCAGTAGAACGGCCAATACGAGCGCGCTTCTCACGAAGTTCCTCCTCGGTCCGCCCAGAGCAGGTTGGGTCGTTCCGGCGGCGTTCATCGGATGATCACGAACTTCCCGACCTCCCTGCCGAGGTCGGTGTCCACGGAGAAGAGATAGATTCCGCTCACGATCTTCTGACCGTTGCGCGAGATCAGGTTCCACGCCACCTCACCCTGCCCCGCCGTCACCGGGTTCTTGCCGTACTGCAGGTCAGGCGGAGCCGTTGCATCGAACGGAAGGTCGCGCACCAGATCGCCCGCGAGGGTGAAGATGTGAATCGTCCCCTTGGTGCGCGGGAGATTGTGGAACGTGACCTTGGTTCCGGAGGGATCCTCCTCGCGCGGCACCAGGTCCCATTCCGATCGCGCCTTGTAGGGATTGGGCACGACGTACACGTGCTTCTGGTCGTTCTGGGCATCGGTCCGCGGATAAACCACCTGCGCGTTCGTCGCGCTCGGATTCCCCACCAGGGTGATATCCGCGATCTGCGCGTTCCCGGGCACGACGGAGACCGGAACGATGGAATAGAAGTAGGGGAATCCGTTCAGGACATGGGTGTCCACGAAGGAGTAGCGGCCCACGGCGAACAGGGTGTCCGCCACGACTTGAGACGTCGTGGTGGTCTTCTTCGTGATCGGATCCCACGATACCCGCACCGAATCGATCCGGGTGTACCCCACCGACGGGTCGATCAGCTCCGACAGCGGATGGGCAGCCGTTCCCGTGGGATCGATCCGCCACTCGCCCAGGAGCGACCACAGATTCTTCCCCGGGGCGTTGGTCCCGAACGGGCGATTCCACCCCGCCGCTTTGTAGATCCGGTACCCGATGAACTCCTTGAGATTGCCCCGCTGGGCGTCCCGGACCAGCTCGCCGTAGTTGTTCCATTTGAGCGTGACCTTCTTGTCTCCCGGGAAGAACCAGGCGGAGACGCGTGTCGACTCGGCCTTGGTGTCGTAGGAGTTCAGGAAGTCGCTCGGCTCGTCGCGTCCGTCCACGCCCGAGAAGAAGGGCGCGGGCAAGGGCGATGCGGCCACCCAGTGGACGAGGTGTTCCTTCCCATCCCGTCCGGTGTTCACGTCGCAGTCCTGGTCGATGTAGACGCAGGCGGGGCTGCTGATCCGCGTCTGGATCGTATCCTGCGAGGCGCAGTGTCCGGGCCCGTCCGGCAGATCGCTGTCGAGGCACCAGAACCGCCCGCTGCCGCGCACGCAGTCCACGGTCGGGTTGAAGTAGTCGACGCTCGCAAACCGAGGATCGGTCGAGGGCTCCGGACGGAACCGGATGATGCAGGACGAGTCCGGCCAAACGTTCCCCGGGGGATACTGGAAGAGGATCGACTGCGGCGAATTGAGACAGGTCTCCTTGCCGCAGGTGCCCGTCCCGAGCCGGCCGTCGAGGTCGGTGTAGAGCCCGTCGAACACCTGCTGGGCGGAGACCGCGTTCGCGATCAGGCTTCCGCCGATCATGTCCGAGGCGTTCAGGACGGTCGGAGGACCAAGCGCTCCCTCGGGAAGGCCGAATCCAAGCCCCATCACCCATCCCACCGAGACGGTCAGCGAAGAATCCGGCAGCAGCGTCCGGAACGGCCCGGTCGCCATGATGAACCGGTAGTCGAGCGGACGGCTGGACTGCTGCTGTCCCGTCACGTCGGGGTTGAGCTGCGGGTCGGTCATGAGCTGATAGCGCTGCGCGTCGTTCTCGGGGTCGCCGCCCTGGATGAAGGAACCGGAGCCGGAGAAGAACTTGAACGACGTGACGCCCACGTGGTTCGGAGCGGTCTGCCCGGACGGATCCACCGTGTGGTTCAGGAACATGCAGCCGAACCAGCCCGGCGCGTCTCCGCCCTTGGCTTCCTGCGGGTTGTTGGGGTTGTCCGGGTTGTCGTACGCGTAGGCCATCTGGATCCGCCGCTTCACGGTCTGGCCGGTGGCGCCGACGTAGGTGATCTGCCGGTCGAAGAGACCCACCTGGTCATCCTGGAAGTAGCCCTGGATGCCTCGATTCCCGATGTCCGGGTCGGCGAAAATCGCCACCATCACGTTTCGGAGGGTGCGGCCGCTCCGGTTCGTGATCTCGTAGTCCATGCCGACGAAGTCGTTCTGCCCGGGGGTCGCCCAGGCATAGGAGGTCTGGCGCACGCGGATGCCGAGCGGCACGTGCTCCGGCAGGATCTGGCGGATGGAAGGGATGTCGTCGAAGTACTCCGTCGCGAACATCTGCTGTCCGACGGCGGCGAAGTCCTCGTCGCAGAGCCCGTCCCCATCGTCGTCCAGACCGTTCGGAAAGTCCTCGTCCACCCGGCCGTCGCCGTCATCGTCGGGGTCGACGCTCGAGGAGATGACCCGGTTGCCGCCCGGGATGCCCTCGTAGGATTCCCGCACGTCCGCGATCTGGTCGAGCGGCAGGTTGGCGCACGGAGCGGGCCCGGTGCTGAAGTCCACCTGGGGCGAGAACTCCCGCTGGTAGAGCGCCGTGGACACGTGCGGGATGCCGCTCGCGTCGATCGCGCCGACCCAGAGGCCGGCGGCGTACAGATAATCGTTCCCCGAGCCCGCCGGCCACTCCGCGGAGGGCACGGTCGTGCGCGAGGGGTTGTTCTGGTTTCCGGTCTCGCCGAGATTGGTGATCTGGAGCTGGAGCCGGCCCACGTTGTGGACGAACTTGCCGTCGAGCCGGAACAGGCGCTGGGGATCTCCCTTGCCGCCCGTGCTTCCCGTGCCCTCCGGCGACGTGTGCCACGCCACCGTGCCGCCGAACAGGACGATGCCGGCCGCGAGCGCGCCGATCCTCCGCGCCGTCGTGACGACCGAGGGCGCTCCCGATCCTCTCCCTGCCGTGGTTCCCACCTTCGCCTTCTTCGTCATGTCAGAACTGGACCCCCAATCCGACGCGGATCACGCGACCCTGCTGGTACACGCGCGGGTCGTTCACGGGGTACCAGTCCTCGACCCCGTCTCCCGTCTGGTCCGCCGTCAAGAAGGCGCCGCCGGCACGGCCCGTTTCCGTGTAGTAGACCCGATACGACGTGGGATTCACCTGGTTGTCCGGCCAGAGGCTCGGCTGCAGGTCGCTGATGTTCTTCGCGTCGAGCAGGTTCGAGCCCTGGAGATAGAACGTCACGTTCTGCCCCCACACCCTGAAGAAGCGCTCCGCCTGGACGGAGAGGGTGGACGTCGAGGGGAGGCGCAGCGAGTTGGTCAGGGTCGGATCCTGCCGCCGCTGCGACCGCTGCTCCGGCGTGTAGGGAACGCCGGTGCCGAACTGATAGACGAAGGTGGACGCCCAGTCCTTCTCGTTCCCCAGCCGCAGCGTCGCCGAGATGCTGTGCCGCTGATCCCAGTCGAGCGGCTGCTCGGAGGTCGGCTTGAACTGGTCGCGGAGGTTCCCCGACGAGGCGAGCGCGCGGTTCGGGTCGGACGCCGTTCCGCTCGAGTTCGAATAGGTGTAGTTGAGCTCGCCCGAGAAGCCGTGGCTGTGCTGCTTGATCAGGGTCACTTCGATCCCCCGCGAGGAGGCGTAGTCGCCGTTCACCCAGGTGGGCACCGTGACCGAGAAGCCCGGGATCTCCTGATCCACCGTCGTCAGGAGCCCGAAGATGTCTTTGAAGTAGACGCCGAACTGCCCGTAGATCTCCTTGCTGAAGAGGTGCTGCACGCCCAGCTGGTAGGCGATGGTGGTCTGCGGCTCGAGGTTCGGATTGCCGCGCGCCTCGGCCGAGACGTTCTTGCCCTGATAGATGAAGAGCCGGTCGGGAACCTGGAAGAGGCGCCCGTAGTGGAAGCTCATCACGTCGCGGTCGGAGATCGGATAGGCAATCCCGATGCGCGGGCTCCACTGCGTCTTGACCGGATGGGTCACGAGATTGCGATCGACCTGGTTCCCCACCGAGAAGTTGTCGTAGCGCATCCCCGCGTTCAGGACCATCCCCTCGTACTGCCAGCGATCCTGGGCGTAGAAGGACCCCTCGGGGTTGAAGTTCCGGAACTCGTCGCGCGTCGCGCCGTAGTTGCCGGTGGCGTCGAGCACGTTCGGGAACTGCGTCAGCAGATACTGGAGGTCGTTGTAGTTGAAATCGCCGCCGACCATGAAGTTGTGCTGGCCGAACTTCTTCGAGAGGTCCCCGTTCATGGTGTAGGTCGTCGTCCGGCGGTTCTCGTAGAACGGGTAGTCCCCGTTCGTGACGTAGTAGGCCCCGTTCAGGCGGTTGAAGGGGTCGTAGTACGCGTTCGGCTGCGCCTGGTACTCCCAGAGCTGCCGGCCGAGCACGTCCTGGCGGGACTGCCACTCCTGGCGCGAGGCCCGCAGGTTGTAGATCGCTCCGTTGTTCATGACGCTCCGCCAGGTCAGCGCGATCTGCTCGTAGTCCTCGGTCGTGATCGGGAGATGGTCCGCGGTGTTCATCGGCACGAACGAGGAATCGACCTGGTAGTACGCCCACGTCCCGTAGCGCTGCGTGATCGTCCCGTCCGTCGGCGCGGTGCTGTCCGAGACCAGCTGCACGAATCCCTTCCGATTCCACCGATTGTGGAAGCGGCTGCTGAGCGAAGCGTTCCGGATCACCTCGAGATTCATCTTCTGGTTGGGAGTCACCTTCCAGGTCAGCTTGCTCGAGAAGTTGGTCGCGTTGGACTGCTTGTTGCCGATCCGGATGAAGTCCAGGAACCGGTGTTCCTTCTGCTCCGAGGTGTTCCGCAGATAGGTGTCGCTGTAGGTCCCCTCGAAGGAGACGTAGTAGTTGGTCTTCGGGAAGACGAACGGCCCGCCGAAGCCCACGCTGAGCCGCTCGAAATCGTTGAACGACTTGTCCTGCTCGCCGTAGCGGTCGGTGAAGTAGCGGGCCTCGCCGCCGAACTTGTCGCCGCCCTCGCGCGTGGTGAGCGCGATGACGCCGGAGAGGGCGTTTCCGTACTGCGCGTCCATCCCGCCGAGCACCTGCTCGCTCGAAGAGACGGCGAGGAGCCCGAGGTCCACGCCCTCGGCGCGCATCGGGTTCCGGCTCGGGATGCCGTTGACGATGGTGAGCACCTCGTCCTCACGGCCGCCGCGGAAGTGCAGCGCGCCGCCCTGGCTGATGACTCCCGCCTTGAGGGCGATCGCGTCCTTGTAGCTGTCCACGGGCAGCGCGTGCAGGTCTTCGGAGGTGACGACCTGCTTGGTCGAAGAGCTCGTCTTGTTGACCGCGATCTTGGCGTTGCTCTTCACTTCGACGGCCCCGATCTTGATCGCGGATTCGACGATCTTGAGATTGGCGACGGTGGTGCGGTTGGCGTCCACCTGGACGACCTTGTCGTCCCGCGTGTAGCCGACCTGCATGGCGCGAATGGTGTAGGAACCGACCGGAACGCGGACGATGCTGTACTTCCCTTCGGCGTTGGTGAACGCCCCCATCTGCTTTCCCAGGATGATGACCGAGACGCCAGACATGGGACCGCCGCTTCCGTCGGTGACGGTGCCGCTGATGGTTCCAGTCTGCGCGAGCGACTGGGCGGGAAGGATGGACGGCGCGACGACGAACAGCAACGCGGCGACCAGGGGAAGCAGCGCCCGGGCGCATCCGCGTCGTCGGGAACTCATGCTCGGCATGGCTTCATGCGCTCCTTTCCATGGCGGGTTTCGAAATCGTGACAAAGTGGCTGATTCTAGGCCGTCCTGAGCGGTTCTCGTCAAGGCAAAACCCTTCAAATTTCGAGTGTTCGGGGCATCGCAAGCCGATTCGGCATCTCCCGCCTCCAGGTCAGCCGCAATGGACGGCGCGCAGGGCGACAAGGAACGAAGCCGATGGATGGGGGGGGGATTTCCAGAGACGTCCGGCAGGTACTCAACTCGTCTCTACGCCAGGATTATATTCAGGTTCGCGCGGCCCGCAAGGGGTAATTTCACTTTTCCGCCCTTCCGGACGGCCCAAACTCAAAATTCCGTCCCGCTGGACATGTGGAACGACCGGACGAGGAGTCCCGGGCAGACCACGCCGCCCACCCGCTCCACCGCGGAGAGCCCCTCCACCTCGTTCAGCATCCGGACGACGCTCTGGTTGAAGCGGAAGTTCTGGACGGCACCCCGGACCCGTCCCCCCTCGATCGCGAAGAGCCCATCGCGGGTCATGCCGGTCAGGGTCGCCGTCATGGTGTCCACGACGTTCGTGTACCAGACGCGGGTCACCAGGAGGCCGCGATCCACCCGCGACACGAGGTCGTCCACGCTTCCCGTGCCCCCCTCGAGCACCAGGTGCCCGGCGATCGGGCCGAACGGATTGGGATACGGAAGCCCGTGCCCCGTGGACGCCTTCCCCTCCTTGGCCGCGGTCTGCCGGTCGTAGACCGGGCTGGCCGCCACCCCGCGGTCCACGACGGTCACCGGCGTGACGGGCATCCCCTCGGCGTCGAAGGGGAGGCCGCGGTGGAGCGGATGGTAGGGGTCGTCCCGGATCGTGACGTTCCCGCCCAGCACCGGCTGGCCGATCTTCCCCGACAGGAAGCTCCGCCCCTCCTGGACCGGCAGCGCCCCGAAGGAGAGCCAGGCGGTGTCGGTGAGGAGGTCCGAGACGGCGGCCGGCTCGAGCACCACGGTGTAGCGGCCCGGCTCCCACCGCTCCGGCTTCCGCGAACGGACGGCCTTCTCCACGGCGCGCTCCGCGATCGCGTCGGCGTCCAGATCGCGGCTGGCGTGCGACTCGGAGGAGGCCCAGCCGGAGGCGGCCCCATCCATCGCCGAGATCGTGAAACGCGCCGCGGTTCCCTCGTGGTGAGCGAAGAGGCCCTTGGTGTTGGCGATGGCGAGCGGCGCGATGGTTCCGTACTCGCCGATCGAGCCCTCGCCGCTCTCGTAGATGCCGGCGGCGTCCACCCCCGCTTCCCGGCACCGGGCGACGGCGCGCTCCACCGCCGCGGCGCGCGCGTCGGGACCGAGCGAGGCGGTCGCCGCATCGTGCGCGTCGACCTCCCGGTACTCCTGCGGGTCCGCGAGCGGAAGGAGGTTCTCGATCTCGGGAGAGAGGCGCGCGGCCTCGTCCGCCCGGCGCACCAGCCGCGCGATGCCGTCGTCGCTCAGGTCGTTCCCGGTCGCGCGCCCCGTGCGCCGCCCTCGCGCCACGCGCACGGAGAGGACGTAGCGGCGCTCGGAGACGTTCTGGGTGATCTCGTTGTTGGCGAACCGGGTGAGCTCGGAGCGGCCGCCGCCGAGCACCACTTCCATCTCGAGCCCCTTCGCGGCGGCGAGGGCCCGGCCGAGCACGTCGCGGGCTTCGTCTCTAGTCATCGTAGCCGACGCCGACGCGCACCTTACGGAAGCGAGCGGGAGCCGCGCCGTGGGTCATATCGGCGACCTGCCCCGGCTGCCCCTTCCCGCAGTTCACGACGCCCCAGGGGCGCCACGCATCCTCGCCGCAGACGAAGTCGCAGGAGTTCCAGAACTGCGTCGTGATCCCCTGGTAGGTCGGATTCCGCAGCATCCGGATCCGCTTCCCCCGGCGGATCTCCCAGGCGATCTCGGTCTTGAACTGGAAGTTGTAGCGGAGCTGGTCGATGCTCCAGCTCCGGTTGGTCTCCATGTAGATTCCGTGGTCGGTGTCGCCGAGCAGGTCTTCCAGCGAGCCCGCGCCGGGCATGAGGCTCAGGTTCACCATCCGGATCATCGGGATGTGGTGCCAGCCGTCCGTGCGCACGCAGCCGCGGCTGCGCGCCTCCCCCACCCGGTGCGCCAGCTCGCGCGAGGTGAGGTACCCGGTGAAGAGCCCCTCCTGCACGATCGGCCAGCGCTGCGCCGCCACCCCCTCGTCGTCGAACGCGAACGTGGAGAGGCCGTGCGGCAGGGTGGCGTCGGCGACGAGGGTGACCTGCGGCGATCCGAAGCGGAGCGTGCGCAGCTTGTCGAGCGTGAGGAACGACGCGCCCGCGTAGTTGGCCTCCATCCCGAGCACCCGGTCGAGCTCCGAGGGATGCCCGACCGACTCGTGGATTTGCAGGGCGAGCTGGGAGCCCTCCAGCACGACGTCCATCTCCCCCGACGGGCAGGGTTCCGCCGAGAGGAGCGCGACCGCCTCCTCCGCCACGCGCGGCGCCTCCTCGACCCAGGGGATCGACTCGATGAACTCCCACCCCATCGTCTGGTGGTGCCCCTCGGCCTGGGGGTAGGAACGGCGCTGCACCTCGTTCCCGGAGACCGCGGTGGCCGCGTAGCCGCCGCCGGAGCGCGTGACCGTCTGGTCGATGTCGGCGCCCTCCGACGAGAGGAAGCGCTGCCGGCGCCGGACGAACGTGAGGAAGCTCTCGGCGATGGTGACGCCCTTCACGGAGCGGAGCGCCGCGTCGATCCGGAGCAGGAGATCGAGCTTCCGGTCGAGCGGGACGGCGAAGGGATCGACGGCGCAGGGAGAGCTCCAGACCGCGCGATGGGGCGGCTCGGGCGCGAGCCGCACCGGCTTCGCGAGCACGCGGGCGCTGGCGCGGCCGATCGCCACCGCGTGTGCGGCGCACGCCTGCACGCTCTCGCGCGTGGCGCTGTCGGTGGCGGCGTAGCCCCAGGCCCCGTCCACCAGGACGCGCACGCCGATGCCGCGCGATTCCGTCTGCTCCAACCCGGCGAGGCAGCCGTCCTTGACGATCAGGTCTTCGCGGAGGGTCTCGAGCAGGCGCGCGTCGGCGTAGCCGGCGCCACGCGCGACCGCGGTGTCGAGCGCCTCGCGGACGAGCTCGTCCACGAAGCGGCTAGAAGAGGCGGGAGATGGTCAGGACGGCCTGATCCCCCGATCCGATTTCCAGCGAGGGGTCGAGCGGCTCGTGATGGAAGTGTTCGTGGGCGTAGGCCGCGTCGACCTGGGCGCCCAGCGCCCGCCAGTAGGTCCCCGCCCCCACCGAGGCGCGGATCCCCTTGTAGGGCGCGATGGCGTCGCGACGGTCGGGATCGGTGCGCAGGAGCGCGACGCCGGCCCGGACCGGCAGCCAGCGCAGCACGCGATACTCGGCGCCCAGATGATAGCTCCGCTCGCTCGAGGCGATATCCGGGAACACGCGGAGGAAGTCGTTTCGGAAATCGCGCGTCGCGTGAACCTCGACCGCGATCTGGCCGTCGCCGTCCGGAAGATCGAGCGCCAAGCCTCCCGCGGCACGGTAGCCCAGCCGGCGCACGTCCATCGGGAGCGCCATCTGCAGCACGTCGGGGTTGGTCCGGATCCACTCGTATTCGCGGTAGTAGCCCCACTCGGCGCCCAGGTGGGCGGGAAGCCACGGAAGGGCGGCCATCCAGCGCGTGCTCGCCTCGTTGTGGCGGTACCCCGAGAGGAACGACGACCACCGCTTCTTGAAGACGTATCGCGGGTCGGTATTGGAGGGGAACGGATTCATGAAGAACTGCGGCGCCCAGTTCACCTGGGCCACCTGTTCCCCGTCGTACGAGCGATGCCGCCCATCCACGATGCCGCGGATGCGGCCCGTTCCGATGAGGAGCTCGGCTCCGTAGGCGATGGTGGGACGCTTCCAGTCGAAGACGTCGTCGTTCAGCGGCGACTGGCTGTGTGCCTTGACATCGTCCTTCACGTACTGGCCGAAGCCGCCCAGACGCACGGCCGTGCCGAGGTGCGGGAGCCGGATGACGGCGCCCGCGGTGTACTCGGTGGCGCGGGCCGAGTTGTCGAGGTTGTAGGGATCGGCGATGCGCCGGTCCTCACTCTCCTGGCGGTATCCGATCCGTCCCCCGAGCGTGATCCAGGACAGAGCCGGAGCGCGCCGGGCGTACGTCACGGCCACGCCCGGGTACACGACGCGCGCGCCGATCGTCCGGTCGCCGGTGATCGGCTGGTACGAGCTGGCGAAGGGAATGTCGAAATCCCTCATGAAGCGGCTGTTGTCGGGGGTTCCGATCAGGTCGTGCCGGCTCGCGTCCAGGGAGGCGTAGATCAGATCCACGCCCATCGCCCACTTCGTCTGCTGCACCGCGCCCCGGATCCCGCTCTTCCGGGAGACGGCGCTGTGGTTCTCGCCGTAGTAGTCGTCGGCGAAATCCTGGTACTCGGAGCCCTGCTCCGCCCATGAGGTGTCGCGGAGCCCGAGGAGCCCGGCGGGATTCATGCCGTACTCGTAGGCGTTCAGGCGGCTGAAGCGGTCCTCGGCCGAGACGGTGAGACCGCCCATGGCCGTCAGGCGCGCCGACTGCCAGATGTCCAGCGCTTCGATCGGAGTGGCGTGCACCCAGGCCTCGGCCACCTGGCCCGCGGCGGCGCGCGCGACCATCAGCGGCGCGAGCGATAGAAGAAGGGCGGAAACCACGGCCACGGCGGAGCCGCGGCCGGTCGGAATCGTTCGATGAGGCGTCGATCGGGACATGGCGCTCAGCTTCTCGGCTTGATGTAGAGGGGGAGAATCGGGGACACGCTGCTCCGCGTCTTCGACGCGTTGTAGATGCGGATCCGAACCCCGTACGTGCGGCCGCTGTGAAGCTCGATGTCGTCCAGGTGGGGCGCGCCGCGCGTGGTCGTGCCGTCGGGATCCCGCGACTGCATCAGGCGCCGCAATTCGAGCGACCACTTGCCGCGCTCCCAGCCGCCGCGCGAGACCACGTCCGCCTGGCTGCCGGTCGGCATGCCGCTGATGTACGAGGGCACGTAGTCGCCCGGATTCCAGGTCTTCTCCCGCACCGACGCGTCGTCGGAGCGGACCGGGTTGATGCTGTCGCAGGCGCCGAGGAGCGACGCGACGTACCGCCAGATGAGCCGGGACGTCGGCTTGCCGCGATTCAAGCGGATGTCACGCGTCCCCTTGCCCGCGATGTAGACGGGAACGTAGGTGCCCCCGCCGAAGTTCGGCTGGTACGTGACCTGGCCGGCGTCGCGCACCCAGCCGGCCCCGGAGTTGTAGAAGTCCTCGGACCAGCCGCCCGTCGGATGGAGCGCCGATCCGAAGATCTCCTCCGGAGCGGCCGTCGGAATCTCCGTCGGATTCACGGGCGTCACCGGATCGGTCGTGCCCGCTCCCCACCGCCAGCGGTCGGCGGGGTAGTCGCCGCTCGCGTCGGTGTAGAGCTCCAACTCGACCTGATCTTCATGGAGGGTGGTGTTCTGATGCCAGTTCGCCGGATCGCGAAGCGGATCGCTGGTCTCGCAATCGATGAGCGAGTTCCCGTCATCGTCGGTCCAGTCGACCGACGTGACGAGGGGCTGCTCGAGGAAATCGGGCCCGGGATCGGACCACTGGACCAGCATGTAGAGCGCGACCGAATCCTGATTGAACGGATTGTAGGTCCAGATCGCGCGCACCGAGGCGAAGTAGTCGCCGCCCCGTCCGGTGTCCCCTTTCAGGAGCACCACGGTGGGCGTCCCGGCCACGTTCCACTCGATGTCGGTGGCGCGGCCGTCGATCAGGAGCTCGCGCGATTCCAGCTGCGGCGAGTTGGCGAAGACGTCCGTGGTCGGCACGGCGACGATGCGGGTCGGAAGGTCCGGCTCGCTGGGCGTGCGCTGGCCGCAGGAAACGAGAGACAAGGACAACGAGACACAAAGAATCCCACCACGTGCGAGGTTACTGCGGAGCATGTAGTCCTCGGTTGATCAACGACGTTCAGGGGGGGAACGGACGTAGCCTACGAACGGGCCGCGCCATGTGTCAAGTGAAAAGCCCCGGATCGAGTTCCGGGAACAGCGGATCGGCCGCTTCCAGGGCCGCGATCGCCCCCGCCTCCAGCGGCCCCTTCTCCAGCGCCTCGGCCAGCTGCTCGAAGCGCTCGAGATGCGACTCGGTTCGGCGGACGGCGTACGGGATCAGCGTGCCGGTCTTCATGATGAACGCCCAGTCGCTCGCCTGCGCCAGGAGCAGCTCGCGCCCGGCCTGCCGGAGCGCCCGCCCGCGCAACGCGTCGCCTCGATCCCCTTCCCGGGCGAGCCGCTGCATCCGCTCGGCGGCGCGAAGCAAGTGCCGGTAGATCCAGTCGTTCACCGGGTCGAGCCACACCGCCGCGTATCCTCCGGCGCCCCACGAGGAGGGATGGAGCCGGCCCTCGGGCGTGCGCGCGAGCGCGGCCGAAGCCTCCAGCGGGTCGGCCGCGGCCAGCTCCCCGCTCGCGGCCACCCCGTCGAGCACGTGGTCCAGCCAGTCGGGCCCCTCGTACCACCAGTGGCCGAACAGCTCCGCGTCGTAGGGAGCAAGCAGCGTCGCCGGCTGCCCCAGCGCGTCCGAGGCCGCCCGCGCCTGCGCGACGCGCCCCGCGACGAAGTGCGCCGCGTGCTCGGCCACGCGCGCCGAAGCCCGCGCCGGATCGTACGCTTCGCGATGCGGGTAGCGCCGGTCGGTGATGCGATGGTACTTGAGCCCCAGGTGCGTGCGGGTGCCGCCCGACGGAAGGAAGTCCCGGACCTCCTCGATCGGCAGATCGAAGCCCTGGTCGCGGTAGTACTCGCGGTACCACGCGTCACCCGGGTAGCCCTCGGTGCTGCTCCAGACCTGGCGCGAGGATTCGGCGTCGCGGCCGAACGCGAGCACCCCGGCCTTCGTGCGGAGCGGCGCGTACGTTCCCGGGACGGGCCGCGGGCAGGCGTCCAGGATGCCGTGCGCGTCCACGGCGAACCAGCGCACGCCGAATTCCGCGAGCACCTCCTCCACGCCAGGCGCGTAGCCGCACTCCGGGAGCCAGAAGCCCTCGGGAGGATGGCCGAGGTGCCGCTCGAACTCGCGCGCCCCCGCCCCGATCTGCGCGCGCCACGAGGGCGCGCCCAGATCCATGAGCGGAAGGAAGCCGTGCGTGGCGCCGCAGGTGATCAGGCGCGCCACGCCCGCCCCTTCGACCGCGCGGAATGCCGCGGCCAGATTCCGGCCGTAGCGCTCGTACTGAGCGATGCCGGTGCGGAAACGGTCGGCGTAGTGGGCCGCCACCGGACCGAAGGGAGATCCCCCGCGGTAGCGGGCGCGGTCGCGCTCGGCCAGCTCGAGCAGGCGCTCCATCCGGAACGCCATGCGCGAGCGAAGGAGCGGATCCGCGAGCATCGCGAGCAGGGTCGGCGAGAGGGAGATCGTGATCCGCCCGCGCGCGCCGCGGCCGGCGCGCCCCTCGAGCATGCGGAGGAGCGGCAGGTAGCACTCCACGAGCGCCTCGACCAGCCAGCGCTCCTCGAGGCTGTCTTCGTATTCCGGATGGCGCACGAACGGGAGGTGCGCGTGGAGGAGGATCGAGAGGAATCCCGCGGGATGCGGGCGGCCGCTCACGGCTTCGGTGCCTGGGGTGAGGCGAGATACCGGGAGGCCGAGGACGGAAGCGGCGTCAGGGCGCGTCCGCGCTGCCGCTCGGCCTCGCGCTCGAGCCAGGCGCGGCGGACGTCGTCGACGGGCCAGTCGCCCGTCTCGCGGCAGGGGCCGTCGGGCGGGACCGGCATCCAGCGCGAAGCCAGGAGCGGCTCGAAGTCTCCGCCCGGGAGGTCGAGCCCCAGCACCGCGCGACAGGACCCGCCCCCGCGCGCCAGCTCGACGTACCAGCCCTCCCCTCCGAGCGCGTCGGGAAGCGGGGCGCGCGAGGCGACGCGCGGCGCGCCCTCCGCCTCGCCCCTTCGCTCGATGAGGAGCGCGTACCGGGCCGGAGATCCCTTCGACGCGGCGAGCGCCGAGGCGCGGCGCGCGAGCGCTTCGCTCATCTCCCACGCGGCGAACACGCGATGCGGGTCGCGGACCAGGAGGTGGAGACGGTCCTCGCCATGCCGGCGTCCCCGCCAGGCGGCCGCCGGGGCTTCGGTCGAGACGGCGCTCTCGCGCGGGGCGAGGCGCTCGAGGGAGCTCACCGACGCTCCGGAAGCGGCTTCGGGTGCGGGATCATCGGATCAGGAGGACGCGGTGCGTCGCGACGGCGGTTCCGAGCTTCACGACCACGAAATATAGTCCCGCGGCCGCGTCACCGCCACCCTTCCCGCGACCGTCCCACCGCCAGGTCAGCACGCCCTCCGCCGGCACCGCCACCGACCAGGTCCGGACGATCCGTCCGGCAAGGTCCAGGATCGAGGCCGAGCCCGAGGCGCCCGGCGGTCCCGTCAGGCAAAGCCGGGCCTCGCCGCGAAGCGGCGCGGGCGCGGCGACGATCCGGGGCGCGGCGGGAGACTGCGCGCCGCCGCCGGGACCTCCGGGCGCGGCGCCGGAGACGTTGAGCGTGGTGCCGCTCGGCACCGGCGCCGTCCGGCCGCTGGAATTCCAGGCGCGCCATTCCACGATGTGGCTCCCGGTGGAGAGCGGCGGCAGCACCAGCGTGAAGCGCTCCACGCCGGAGTCGCACCGCCCGTCCCCGCAGGCGATCGGGATCCACGATCCGTTGTCGAGGCGGTATTCGATCGAGTCCACGGTGGCGATCGAGATCGAATCGCCGGCGCCGGAGTGGTACGGATTCCGGTTCGGAAACGCGCCTTCGTCCGCCTCGCCGCGGAGCGTGATCGCCTGGCCCGCCCCGGTGCGGTAGTTCGTGGAGTCGGGACGGACGACGGGGCGCGTCTCGTAGAGGTCCAGGATGCCGCTGCCGTCCAGGTCCACCCAGCCGATCTGATCGGTCGTGAAGTCGCACCAGTCGTCCGGGTAGTTCCCTTTCATGAGGCAGTGCACCGTCGGAATGCCGCAGTAGCCGTCGGCCGGCACGGAGGCGTTCCGGTTCGGGCGGTTGAAGTAGCCGGTGGTCAGCGTGCAGGCCCACCACGCGTTCACCGCCGGATATTCGTCGAGGGCCCAGAACTGGTGCGTGATCTCGTGCTCGAAGTAGTAGTCGAGGGTGGCGCTCCGGGTATTCAGGTTGTTCACGGGGATGACGAAGTAGGGCCCCCCGAGGTTGGAATGGGCGATGTAGCCGTCGGGGAACGTTCCCGTGGCCGACGTGTCGTTCTGGACGGCGAAGGCGATCGCGGCCCACTGAGCGTTCCACCGCGCGCGCGCCGCATTGGCGTAGGCGTAGGCCATCGTGAGGGCGTTTCCCTTCGTCCCGAGCAGGGGCTCGAGCACGTCCTCGATCCAGAGCGTCTCCTGCCCGATCGGGCGGTCGATCGGTTCGTACTTGGTCGCGAGCCCGAAGTGCGGCTCGATCAGGAACGTGAGCGGGATGTTCCTCGAGGCCGCCAGGACGCTCCATTTGAGGAAGCCGCGCACCGCGGCGTGCAGCACCGAGTCGCGGAGCGCGGGCGTCCAATCGAAGTGATTGGGATCCACGGTCCCGTCGCTCTCGGCGAAGAGGATCGGGACGGCGACGCGGCCGATCATGAATTCGCTGGTGTCCTCCCACCGACTGCCGGAGGGAAAGCCGGGCGGCGGCACCGATCCGGGCGGCGCGATCCCCGCGCGCGCGGCCGTACCCGCGAGGAGCGGGTTCCCGACGGCGGAGCGGTCCACCGGCGGCAGCGCGTCGGCGCGGCCGCCGAAGGGGTCGACGTCCGAGGCGACAGCGGATGGAGCCGCCGGGTCCGGCCCGATCCGCACCGGAGGCGCGTCGAGGGCGCGGGCGCCGAGCGGGAGCGTCCGGGCCCCGGCGCTCGCGCTCACGTAATAGGTCGAAGGCAGGAGGGCCACGTGCACGCGGTAGCCGGCCGCCTCCAGCGCGTCGATGACGTCCGACGGCGCACCGGGAGCGGAGACGGCGCGCACTTCGGCCGGAGCGGCGCCCGGCGCGGCGCGGCCGGGGGCCGAAAGGGCGGTCGCCGCGAGCAGAAGCCCCGCGGCCGCGAGCGCCGAGCGCCGAAGCGGCCCCTCAGCGAAGATAGACGACGCGCGTCGTCGCACGTTCCCCTCCCGATTCCACGGTGATCCAGTAGACGCCGCTCGCGGCCGGACGGCCCGCGGCGTCGCTGCCGTCCCAGCGCAGCGTGAAGCGGGCGCCCGCGGCGGCGCCGTCCGCCAGCGTCCTCACCAGCCGGCCCCGCGCGTCCCACACGCGCGCCACGACACGGGCGCCCGGGGCGCCCCCGATCTCGACCGGTGCCGCGAGCGAGGACGAAAAGGGATTGGGCCGCCCGGGACCGACGCGCGTCGCGCGCGGCGCCGAGACCGGAGGCGGCTCCGGAACGGGGGGCGGATCGTCGGCGCGCGTCGGAGCGAACTGGAACGAGCGGCCGAGAATGTCGCTTCCGCTGGAGCGCGACCGGAAATCGGTCCAGATCACGACGGCGCGCCCGGAGGTGTCGAAGCCGGCGCACGGGTCGAACTGGTCGGCCGCCGTGAGATCCTGGTCCACGCGAAGGGGCGGACCCGCGGCCGCGCCTCCATCGAACCGCTGCAGCCAGACGCTCCAGTCGCCCAGCGTTCCCCGCTCGCCCCAGGTCACGACCGATCCGCTCCCGGCCACCGCGAGCGTCGGCCCCGCCGCGGGCCGCCCCGATTCGGCCTCGACGAGCGTGGCGTCGAGCGCCGAGAGGATCCCCGGCCCGTAGCTCTCGTGATAGACGTGCCCGTACCCTTCCGCCCCCGTGCCGAGCCAGACGACCTCGACCCTCCCGTCGTTTCCCGCCCCCACGGAGGGATGGTCGCGTCCTCCGGGCATCCCCGGCGCGACCGGGAACGGCGCGCCGGCGGGCGCGAGCCCCGCGTCCAGATCGAGGAGCCAGAGGCGCTGATCGGCCGAGGATCCCTCCGCGTAGGCGAGCCAGTATCCGCCCGCGCCGTCGGACGCGAGATCGAGGGCATAGACCGGATCCTGAGGCTCGAGCGCGAGCACCGGATGGTTCCCTCCGACCGGCGCGCCCAGCGCCGAGATCCGCTGGCCATACAGTCGAGGCGTCCCGTCGCGTCCGTCGATCCACACGACCGCGAACTCCGAGTCCCCTGCCGCCACGGAGGGCGTGGCCTGGGGGCTCGGGAGGACGTCGCCGATCCAGAACGACGAGGTCGGCGGAATCCCCGGCGACCCGTAGAAGAAGCCGCGGATGTCCCCGCCGTCGGCGAAGTGCGTGATCTGCGCCGCCACCAGGGCGCGTCCCGTTCCCGCGACGGCCGAAGCGAACGCCACCGGACGGTTGGTCAGGTCGTCGCGCCAGAGCAGGTGGTTCTCGCCGTCACGGGCTCCGGCATCGGTCATCCACTGCGCGTACAGGTCGTCGGACCCGCTCCGCCGGTCGGTCCAGGCGGCGACGAAGCGCCCCGGGCCGCGCCCCAGGCGCGGAGCGCGCTGGTCGAACGGCGCCGCATCGTCGTTGAGCTGGGTGTCCGAGCCGCGCCGCGTGCCGTCGGGGAAGAAGGAGATCGCGAAGATGTCGGGAGCGCCGTTCCGTCCGTCCTCCCAAGCTCCGATGAAGGCGTCGCGCCCATCCCACAAGGCCGCGGGCGCGCCCTGCCGTCCGCCGAGATCGGCGTTCACGCGGAAGTTTGCCCCCGGCGCTCCCGCGTCGTAGGGGACGAGGGCGCCCTCGGCGTTCGCGTCCACGCCCAGATTCCCCCGGTAGTCCTCCCACACGAGCAGCGCCGCGCCGGGACCGGAGGTCGCGTACACGCTCCGCTGGTCCTTCCCCGCCGCGTCATCGTTCACGCGAACGTTCCCGCCCACCGGGGCGCCCGCGAGGTCGAAGCGCTGGGCGTAGACGTCGCCGGGGTCGGCGGGAGCGCCCCGGCGGTCGATCCACGCCACCACCCAGCCTCGCGTGGAGTCCGCCGCCACGGTGGGCGTCGCGCACTGGGCCGGTCCGGTCGTGCCGTTGATCTTGAAGTTGGATCCGATCGGGGCGCCGGAACCGTCGAGCCACTGGGCGTAGACGTCGAACGTCGAACCGAAGGCGGAGCCTCCCTCGCGACCGTCCAGCCAGACGACCAGCGTGCGCCCCCCCGCCCCGGCCGCGGCCGCCGGCGCGCCCTGGAAGCTCCCGGTGGGAACGGGATCGACCGATAGTTTTCGATTCGGACCGAGCGGGGCTCCGGCCGCGGTGCGGTACGACGCGTCGATCTCCCCCTGGCCCTCGCGGCCGTCGCCCCAGACGACGAGGAAGCGGTCGGAGCCGATCGGCAGGGCGCGCGGAAGCTGCTGGTCGGCCGAGCCGGCGTCGTCGTTGACGCGAAGGCTCGAGCCGATGCGCGTGCCGATGGAGTCGAGCGCGGCGGCATAGATGTCGCGGTTGCCGCTCCGCGCGTCCTCCCAGACGCACAGGAACGTGCCGGAGGGGCTGGACGCGATGTCGGGAAAGCCCTGCACGGGACCGGGCGCGTCGTCGTTCACGCGCCGGTTCAGGGACGAGCCCAGTCCCAGCGGATCGCGCAGGGACATGAGCTCGATATCGTAGTCGATCGAGACGGGGCCGATATTCCGACCGTCCATCCAGACGAAGAGGAGGGTCCCGTTCGCGCCCAGCGCGGCGCGCGGGGCCCACTGGTTGCGATCGATCCGGTCGTCGTTGACGAGGAATTCATCCTGCGCCGCGGCGCGGCGGGACGAGGCGCAGAGGAGAACCAACGGAAGCAGGGCGAGGAGCGGCTTCCACCGCACGCGTGATCCCCCTCCGGCGAGGAACCGAAGGGACGGCGCTGGTGCGACCGGAGCTTCGACCGGTCAGACCGGAAGCGCGGGGATCGTCACCTCGGGATAGCGCGACAGCACGTCGTAGACTTCCTGCGCGATCGCCGCGAGGCGCTCCTTCGATGTCGCCTCGAAGCGTACCACAAGGACGGGCTGCGTGTTCGAAGCGCGGATGAGACCCCATCCGTCTCCGAACTGCACCCGCGCGCCGTCGACGTCCACGACGTCGTGCGTCGCGCGGAAGTGCTCGCGCACCGCGTCCACGATAGCAAACTTCCGGTCGTCCGGGCAATCGAGCCGGATTTCGGGCGTCGCCACGTACTTCGATTGCGGGAGCGCGTCCACCATCGCGGAGAGCGGCCGGTCCGAAGCCGCGAGCAGCCGGAGCAGCCGTCCCGCGCCGTAGAGGGCGTCGTCGTACCCCGGGAATTCGTCGGCGAAGAACATGTGGCCCGAGACCTCGCCCCCGAGCGGCGCCTTCGTCTCGCGCATCTTCGCCTTGATCAGCGAGTGCCCCGCCTTCCACATGATCGGCTGCCCGCCCTTCTGCTGGATCAGCTCGACCAGCCCCTGCGAGCACTTCACCTCGAAGACGATCGGCGCGCCCGGGTGCGAGGCGAGCACGTCGGCGGCGTAGAGCCCGAGCAGCTGGTCTCCGTAGAGGAGCCGGCCCTTCTCGTCGACCGCGCCCACCCGGTCGGCGTCGCCGTCGAAGCCGATCCCCACGTCGGCGCCGGTCGCGCGCACGCGTTCCTGGAGCGACCGCATCAGCTCGGGCACCGTCGGATCGGGGAGATGGTTCGGGAAGCGGCCGTCCGGCTCGGCGAAGATCGCGTCCACGTCGCAGCCCAGCCGGCGGATCAGCTCGGGGCCCAGGATGCTCGCGGCTCCGTTCCCCGGATCCACGACCACCTTGAGCTTCCGCTTCAAGCGGAGGCGCCCGACGAGGTCCTCGAGATAGGCGGCGTCGACCGAGACCTGCTCCATGCTGCCGCGCTCAACCGGCAGGCCCGGCGTCGCCGCGGCCCGCCACAGGGCCTGGATCTCCTCGCCGTGGAGCGAGGCGAGCCCCTCGGAGAGCTTGAGCCCGTTGTACTCGATCGGATTGTGGCTCCCCGTGACCATGACGCCGCCGTCGGCCTTCTGCTGGAGGATGGCGAAGTAGAGCGCCGGCGTGGGCACCTGCCCCACGTCGATCACGTGCGCTCCGCGCTCCACCAGCCCCGCCGTGAGGGCCGCGGCGATCCGTGGCGAGGAGAGCCGAACGTCGCGGCCGACCGCGATGCGCGTCTTGTCCCGGTCGCGCATCCGGTCGGCGAACGCGCGCCCCACGGCGCGCACCGTGTCGTCGGTCAATTCCCTGTCCGCGATGCCGCGGATGTCGTATTCCCGGAAGATCGTCGGAATGAGGGGGCTCACGCCGTCTCCTTTTTGCGAAGGTATGCGTCCACGAAGGGCTCGAGAACGCCGTCCATGACGCCCTGCACGTCGCTCGTCACCACGTCGGTGCGGTGGTCCTTGACCTGCGTATAGGGCTGGAACACGTACGACCGGATCTGGCTCCCCCAGGAGATGTCCTTCTTCCCGCCCCCCAGGGAATCGCGCTTCTCCTTCTCCTCCTCCAGCCGGAGCGCGTAGAGCCGGGCCTTGAGCACGCTCATCGCCGCGTCACGGTTCCGGTGCTGGCTCCGCTCGTTCTGGCACTGCACGACCAGCCCCGTCGGAAGATGCGTGATGCGGATGGCCGATTCGGTCTTGTTCACGTGCTGGCCGCCGGCGCCGCCCGCCCGGAAGGTGTCGATGCGGATGTCGCCGTCCTTGATCTCGACGTCGCCGCCCTCTCCGGCCTGCGGATAGACGAAGACCGACGCGAACGAGGTGTGGCGGCGCTTCTGCGCGTCGAACGGCGAGATGCGGACCAGCCGGTGCACCCCCCGCTCGGCCTTGAGGTAGCCGTAGGCGTAGGCGCCGTCCACCTGGATCGTGGCGTCCTTGATCCCCGCCTCTTCCCCCGGCTGGAGATCGAGCACCTGATAGGTCCATCCCATCCGCTCGACGTACCGCCCGTACATGCGGAAGAGCATCTGCGCCCAGTCCTGGGACTCGGTGCCTCCGGCCCCGGGGTGGATGGAGAGGATGGCGCCGTGGGCGTCGCTCTCGTCGGAGAGGATGCTGACCAGCTCCAGCTGCTGGATCTTGGGGAGCAACTTCTCCGAGGATTTCTCCAGCTCGGTCGCGATCGACTCGTCGGGCTCGTCCTCGAGCAGGCCGACCATTCCCTGCGTCTCGTCGATCTCGCGGAGCAGCGCGCGGTAGGGATCGACGATCCGCTTGAGCGACTTGAGCTCGGTCAGGACCCTCTGGGCGGCTTCCGGGTTCTCCCAGAAGTCCGATTCGGCCATGCGGGCCTCCAGCTCGCCCGCGCGCGCCTCGCGCTGCGCGACGTCAAAGATAGCTCCCGAGGTGGGTCAGGATCCGCCGCCCTTCGTCGAGCCGCTTCTTCGTCGCGTTCAGGTCCATCCGGGGAATTCCTCCGAGTCAGGGTCGCGGCGCGGAGGCGAGCGAGGCGATCTCGCTCCACACCTGATCCGCGCGCGCCCGAAGCGCCGCGGCGTCCGCATCGTTGACGATCAGCCAGTGCCGCTTCACGGCCGCGAGCGGCGGGAGCGCCTGCCCCCGAACGCGCCGCTCCGCCTCTGCGGCGCCGTAGCCGCGCGCCGCGCGCAGGCGGGCGATCCGCACCGGCTCGGGCGCCGTCACCTCCACCACGCCGTCCATCTCCCGGTCGAGGCCCCAGCGGGCGAGCATCGCCGCGTCCAGGATCACCACCGGCGCCGAAGCCTCGTCGAGCGACTGCCGCACCAGCGCCAGGAGCGGCGGCTGGACGATGGCGTCGAGCCGCGCCATCGCGGCGCGGTCGGCGAAGACCACGGCCCCGAGCCGGACGCGATCCACCGCGCCGTCTCCGGCGATCGCTTCCGGTCCGAACGCCCCGGCGATCCGGTCGCGAACGGCGGGGATCCGGAGCGCCTCCCACCCGAGCGCGTCGCCGTCGATCCGGATGGCGCCCCGCTCTTCGAAGCGCCGCGCCACGGTCGACTTTCCCGACGCCATGAGCCCGGTCACTCCGATGCGGAGCATGGATCGAACCTAGGGGGAGCGTCGTGCGCGGTCAAGGTCTTAGGCGTGGGCGTCGGCCCACGACGTCCCCACGCCGCGATGGACCACCAGCGGGACCCGGAGCGGCAGCGCGCGCTCCATCGTCTCGACGACGAGCGGCGTCAGCGTCTCGATCTCCTCCTCGTTCGTCTCGAAGAGGAGCTCGTCGTGGACCTGGAGGATGAGCCGCGAGCGGAATCCCTTTTCGGCGAGGAGCGCGTCGATCCGGACCATCGCGATCTTGATCAGGTCGGCGGCCGAGCCCTGGATCGGCGCGTTGATGGCCGCGCGCTCGGCTTCGGCCCGGAGCGCGTCGTGGGGATCGCACAGGTTGGGGAGAGGGCGGCGCCGCTTCAAGATGGTCTCGACGTAGCCTCGCTCGCGCGCCTGCGCCAGCGTCGACTCCATGAAGGCCGCCACGCCGGCGTGGGTCCGCTTGTACTCGTCGATGAACGCCTGCGCCAGGGCCCGGGAGAGCGAGAGCTCGCGCGCGAGCCGCACCGGCCCCATGCCGTACATGATCCCGAAGTTCACGACCTTCGCCTGCGCGCGCTGCGCCGGCGTCACCAGCTCGGGGGCGACGCCGAAGAGGCGCGAGGCCGTGGAGGCGTGCACGTCGCCGTCCTTGCGGAACGCCTCGGTCAGGGCCGGATCGTGCGTCAGGTGGGCGAGGATCCGGAGCTCGATCTGCGAGTAGTCGAAGGAGGCGAGAAGCCCGCCCGGGCCCTCGGCCACGAACGCGCGGCGGATCTCGCGCCCCTCCTCCGTGCGGATCGGGATGTTCTGGAGGCTGGGGTCGCTCACGGAGAGCCGCCCGGTCGAGGCGATCGTCTGGTGGAACGTGGCGTGCACGCGTCCCGTCTCGGGGTGGACCAGGCGCGGCAGCGAGTCCACGTAGGCGCTCTTCAGCTTCGAGGCCTGCCGCCATTCCAAGAGGAGCTTCGGCAGCGGATGGAGGAGCGCCAGGCGCTCCAGCACCTCGGTGTCGGTCGAGTAGCCCTCGCGCGTGCGCTTCCCCTTCGGCAGCCCGAGCCGCTCGAAGAGCACCTCGGCGACCTGGCGCGGCGAGTTCACGTTGAACGGGACTCCCGCGGTCTCCTCGATGTTGTGCGCCAGGTCGTCCAGCTGCGACTGGAGCCCCCGCCCCAGCGACTCGAGCGCCTCGGTGTCGACCCGCACGCCGGCGCGCTCCATCCGCGCGAGCACCCCCACGAGCGGCATCTCGACGTCCCGGAAGAGCGGGGTCAGCTCCAGGCTGTCCAGCTCCCGCTGGAGGAGCGGCACCAGGCGCAGCGTGACGTCCGCGTCCTCGCAGCAGTATTCGGCGACGCGGTCGACCGACACCGAGGCCATCGTGACCTGCTCGCGCCCGCGGCCCAGCAGCGCTTCGGTCGGGATCTTGGCGATGTTCAGTCGCGCCTTGGCCAGATGATCGAGCGACTTCGGCTGGTCGGGATCGACCAGGAACGCCGCGACCATCGTGTCGAAGGCGACGTCGCGGACCGGAACGCCGAAGCGGTCGAGCACGTGCCAGTCGTACTTCGCGTTCTGCGCCGCGCGCAGCGCGTCGGGCCTCGCGAAGAAGGGAGCGATCGCCTCGCGCGCCCGGTCGGGGTCCAGATTCCGCCCCGAAGCGTGCCCCAGGGGAAGGTAGAAGGCCCGCCCCTCGGCGGTCGCGAGGGCAATCCCGACGGGGTGGGAGCGGAGCGGGTCGAACCCCGTCGTCTCGGTGTCGAACGCGACGGGACCCCGGGCCTCCGCCAGCTCCCGCGCGAGCGCGTCGAGGTCGGCTCCGCTCTCGAGCACGTGATAGCGGCCGAGCGGCGCGCGTCCCGAGGGAGCGTCGCGCAGCGGCGACTCCCCTTCGCCGAGAACGTCGAAGATGGTCCCGACCGGCTGCCCCACGGCCGCGGCGGGGACCGCGCTCTTCGCGGCCTTCCCCCGCTTGGCGGCGGCGCGCCCCGGACGCGTTTCGGGTGGCGTCCCCGGCGGCGGAGCCGGAGGCGTCGGCGCTTCCGCGTTCTCGGCGGGCGCCCCGGCGCCCTCGGCCGGCGGGCCCGGGGGCTCCGCGGGCGGCGGCGCGGGGCGCGCCGCCTTCGCGATCTCTTCGGGCGGAGGCGCCTCGCTCTCCGGCGCCGGAGCGAGCGGCGCCCCGCCGCGCGAGGCGTACTCCTCGCGATAGCGGCGGGCCAGCACGCGCAGCTCCAGATCCTCGAGCAGCGCGAGCAGCGGCACGTATTCCACCGGCGCGCGCACCAGCTCGTACCAGTGGCGCTCCAGGGGCAGGTCGGAGCGGATCGTCGCCAGCTTGTAGGAGAGCCGCGCGCGATCCTCGTTCTGCCGCAGCTTCTCCCGGATCGAGGGGCGCTCCACCTGGTCGAGCGAGGCGTAGAGCGCGTCCAGGCTGCCGAACTTCTGGATGAGCTGCGCGGCGGTCTTCTCCCCGACGCCGGGAACGCCGGGGACGTTGTCCGACGCGTCGCCCATGAGCGCGAGCAGGTCCACGATCTGCCCGGGATCGACGCCGTAGCGCTCCCGCACGCCGGCGCGGTCCACCGTCACCGCTTCGCCGCCCCCGCGCCCGCGCGGTGCCAAGAGCACGATGCGATCGTTCACGAGCTGGAAGAAATCCTTGTCGGAGGTCAGGATGAGCGTCGTGGCGCGGTCGCGCGCCGCCTCGCAGGCGAGGCTCCCGATCAGGTCGTCGGCCTCCACCCCCTCCTGCTCCACGATCGGCACCCCCAGGAAGCGGATCGCGTCGCGGACGCGCGGGATCTGGCAGGCCAGGTCGTCCGGCATCTTCGGGCGATGCGCCTTGTACTCGGCGTAGACCCGGTGGCGGAACGTGGGCGCGACCGTGTCGAAGACCACGGCCATCCGGTCCGGCTTCTGCTTGTCCAGGAGCGGAAGCAGCGCCTGCAGCATGCCGAAGGTGACGGTCGTCACCTCGCCGCGCGAATTCTTGAGCGGGTTCCGGAGGAACGCGAAGTGGCTCCGGTAGAGGAGCGCCGAGCCGTCGACGAGGAGAAGGCTACGTCCGGCGCGTTCGCCGGCTTCGGTAGAGTCCATGTCGGTCCATGTAGGTCAGCACCGCGTCCGGCACCCAGTATCGCACGCTCGCCCCCCGCGCGACGCGCCGCCGGATCGCGGACGAGGAGAGCTCGATGCCGGGCATCGGCACGAAGACCACGTGACGCCGGAGCGCCCCGCGGAGCGGGGCGCGCGGCGTCCCCTCCCGGCGCGCCACGGCGAGACGGGCGAGCTCGAGGATGCGGCCCGGCTCGCGCCAGGTGCCGAACTCGCGCAGGCTGTCCTCCCCCATCAGGAAGAAGTAGTCGGCGGGCTCGGCGGCGGCGAGCGCCTCCAGCGTGCGCACCGTGAACGTGACGCCGGCGCCCCCCGCCTCCAGGGTCGAGACCTCGAGGCGCGGATTCGAGCGCGCGGCCAGCCGGAGCATCGCGACCCGGTCCTCGGCGGGGGCCAGCGCCCGGCGGCGCTTGTGCGCGGGGCGGCCGGCGGGCATGAGCAGGAGGCGGTCGAGGCGAAGATGCTCCAGGGCGGCTTCGGCCAGGATCAGGTGTCCGAGGTGGACGGGATCGAAGGAGCCGCCGAGGATGCCGACGCGACGCCGTCCGGCGCGTCTCACGGGGTGGCGGAGGAGCCCAGCTCCCGGAGCTGGTCGGCCGCGCGCGACTTGACCTCGCCGGTGGCCGACGGCGGAACCCTCCGCAGAGCCGCGATCGCCTCGTCCTTCCGGCCCAGCTTCACCAGCACGTCCGCGAGGAGCACCGCCGCGTCGCCCGCCCAGCGCGACTCGGGATAGTCGTCGATCAGCTCGCGGAGGTTGATGGCGGCGGCCTGCGGCTGCTTCAGCTTGGCGTAGAGCCGGCCGTTCCGGAACCGCTTCTCCGCCAGGCGGTCGCGCAGCGCCTGCGTGCGCTGCCGCGCTTCGGCCGCGTGCGCGTGGTCGGGATAGACGTCGAGGAACTGCTTGTAGCGGTCGATCGCCCGCTGCGTCTCGGTCTGGTCGAGCGGCGCGGGCCGCGAGTCCAGGTCGTCGCACCGGGCCAGGTAGAACAGGGCGTCGGGCTGGAAGGGAGACTGCGGGAAGTCGCGCGTCAGCCGGTCGAACTGCGTCGAAGCGAGCGCGTAGTCCTTGGATTTGAAGTAGGCGAGCCCCAGGTAGTAGAGCGCGTCGTCGGTGCGGTCGGTGCCGGGATACTGCTCGACGTAGGCCTTGAGGTCGAGCTGCGCCTGGACCCAGTCCCCGCGGTCGTAGGCGGACTTCCCCGAGTCGAAGCTGGCCGTGCCGCCGCTTCGCTCCTGGAGCGCCGCGGCGCCGCAGCCGAATACGGACAGGAGAAGCGCCAAGAACGGCGCCGCGCGCCGGAGCCGAAAGCGTGCGCGCCGGATCATGAAGGGAGCGGGTCCGCGCCCTCTTCGCGCTCCAGCATCTCGAGGTAGGCCCGCGAGCGGACGTCCCCGTCGCGCTCGGTGAGACAGCGCTCCCACTCCTCGCGGGCGCGATGCCGCTTGCCCGAGCGGTAGTAGACCAGTCCCAGGGTCGTGCGCGCGTCGACGTAGCGCGGATTCTGGGCGAGCGCGGAGCGGAGCTCGGCCTCGGCATCGGCGTAGAGCCCCATGCCGCAGTACACCGTGCCCAGCTTGTTCTTCACGTCCAGGAACTGCGGCGCCAGCTTGAGCGCTTTCCGGTACTCCTGCGTCGCGTCGACGGGCATTCCGAGATCGCGGTAGGTGTCGCCCAGCAGCACGTGCGAATCGGCGAGGAAGGTGCGCACGTCCGGCGAGAGGTTCTCGTGATCGGGATCGCGCGGACGCTCCACCGCGAACTCCTCGAGCGCCTCTTCATAGCGCCCCAGCTCGTTGTAGACGATCGCCAGATTCAGCCGCGCCTCCAGGTATTGGGGATTCAGCTCGAGCGCGCGGCGGAACGCCGCGACCGAGCGCTCCCGCTCGCCGCTCATGCCCAGCGCCAGCCCGAGCTGATTGTGCAGATCCGGGAAATCGGGCACCAGCGCGAGCGCCTCCTCGATCTCGCGGATCGCATCGGCGTACTGGCCGCGGTCGAAGTAGTCCCGCCCGAGCACCTGGTGCTGCCTGGCCGCCAGACTCATGCCGACCCTCCCTGCGTTCATGGAGCCGCTCCCTCAGTTCCGGTTGGAGTAGAAGAGAACGACCAGACCGGCCACCACCCCGACCACGATCAGGGGCTCCAGGATTCGGGGCCCCGTGCCCTGCGGCAGCGGGGGGTTCCATCCGGTCGAGCCTCCGGAGACGTACGCGAGATCGCGCTTTCGGACGACGTCCTGAAGCGAGGCCGTGGCACTCCGGGCCCAGACCACCCGCCCCGTTCCCTGCTCCAGCATGGTGGCGCTCGCCCGCATGGTGACCAGCCGCTCGTATCCTTTCACCCCGAAGGGGAAGGAGCGGATCCGCCGCACGTAGCTGACCCCGGCGCCATCCACCCGGGCGTGCAGCTCGAGCGGCGCCGAACCCGAGTCGGAGGCCGGGACGGCCGGCGGCATGCCGGGCGGCATCGTCGGGGGCTGGGCGCCGGGCGTCGCCAGCGGCCGCTCCCGGACCCGGACGTCGCTCGTGACGGAGCGGAGCCGCTCGAGGAGCCGCTGCGCGAGGAGCCCCGACGTGTCCCCCTCCAGCGGAACGACGACCGCCACCGCCCGGTCGCTCGCCTGGCCGCGAAGCAGGTCCGCGGCCACCGTGGCGGCCAGCGAGTCCAGCATCATCCCATGGGTCGGAAGGTACGCGCGGGCCGGCGAAGCGCCCATTCCGAGCCCGGCCAGCGCGAGCGCCGCGAGCGTGGCGCGAGGCGCGAATCCGAAAACGCGTCTCCTCACGTGAGAACCTCCCCGTCCAGGTCGTAGCCCCGCGCGGCGCGGATCCGGACCGTCACCCGGTCGCCCGGCAAAAGCGGGGCGTGCCCCGCGCGCGTCCGGATCAGCGTCTTCCCGTCCACCTCGTAGCCCTGCTGCTCCACGCGTCCCTCCCACACGCCCGGCTTCGCGCCGGGCCCGTCCACGCGCGCCGTCACCTCGCGCCCGACCCAGGCGCCCCACACCCGCGCGGCCACCGAGCGCTGCGCCGTGAGGAGCCGCCGCCGCCGCTCGAGCTTCACCCGCTCCGGAACCTGCTCCTTCATCCGCCCCGCCGGCGTCCCCTCCTCGCGCGAATAGGCGAAGCACCCGACGTGGTCGTACGCGGCGCGCTCGACCGTGCGGAGGAGCTCCTCGAAGTCCTCGTCGGTCTCGCCGGGAAAGCCCACGATGAAGTGGGTGCGGATCGCCACGCCGGGCAGCCGGCTCCGGAGCGTCTCCATGAGGCGCTCCGTGTCGGCGCGGCGCACCTCGCGACGCATGCGCCGGAGCATCGCGTCGGTGGCGTGCTGCAGCGGAATGTCGACGTAGCGGCAGATCTTCGGCTCCTCCTCGAAGGCGCGGATCAGCTCCTCGTTCCAGGTCTTGGGATGCGTGTAGTGCACCCGGATCCACTCGATCCCCGGAACGCCCGCGATCGCCCGCAGGAGCTCGGGAAGGCGCGAGGTCCCGTAGCGGTCGGCGCCGTAGGACGTGGAGTCCTGCGCGATCAGGAGCAGCTCCTTCGTGCCGGCCTCGGCCAGCCGCCGCGCCTCCTCCACCACCGACTCCAGCGGCCGGCTCCGGAGATCCCCGCGGAGCGTCGGGATGATGCAGAAGGTGCAGCGGAAGTCGCAGCCGTCGGCGATACGGAGATAGGCCAGGTGCCGCGGCGTCGAGACCGCGCGATGCGCGGCGAGATCGACCGCGGTGCCGGCGGGCCCCACCTCGAGGAGGGGTGCCTCGGCGCCGCGGCGCACCCGGTGCGCGACGCGCACGATCGCCTCGACCTGCCCGGTCCCGACGACGGCGTCCACTTCGGGAATCTCGCGGAGGATCTCCCCCTGGAAGCGCTGCGCCAGGCATCCCGCCACGACCAGGCCGCGCAGGCGTCCCTCGCGCTTCAGCGCGGCCATCTCGAGGATCCGGTCGATCGACTCCTTCTGGGCGGGACCGATGAAGGCGCAGGTGTTCACGATCGCGACGTCGGCCTCTTCGGGCGACGCGGTCGTCGAAAACCCGCCGGAGGCGAGCAACCCCGCCATGATCTCCGAGTCCACGAGGTTCTTCGCGCAGCCGAGCGTGACCAGGGCCACCCGCACCGTGGCGGCGCCGGCGTCCTCGCCCGGCTCGATGCGCGCGGGCACGGACGCCCCCGCCGCGGTCAGCCCGATCGGGACGCTCACGCGTCCTCGTCCAGCGACGCATGGGCCGCGCGCCGCTCGGCCAGCTCATGCTCGGTGACCAGCACTTCGCGCCCCTTCGCCCCCTCGGACGGCCCGACCACGCCGCGCTCCTCGAGGAGATCGAGGAGCCGCGCCGCGCGCGAGTAGCCGACCTTGAGCCGGCGCTGGAGCATCGAGGTCGACGCCTGCTGGTGGAGCACCACCAGGCGCATCGCCTCTTCGAACAGCTCGTCGTCGCTCTCCGTCTCCTCCAGGGCGCGCACCTGCTCCAGTGCGGAGTCGTCCGCCACGACCTGGCCCCCCTGCGATTTCAGGAAGCCCACGACGCGCTCGATCTCCTCGCCCGACACGTAGGAGCCGTGGATGCGGTAGGGCTCGGGCTTTCCGGCCGGGAGGAAGAGCGAGTCGCCGTGACCGAGAAGGCTCTCCGCGCCGTTCATGTCCAGGATGACCCGCGAGTCGGTGCGGCTCGCGACCTGGAAGGCGATCCGCGAGGGGAAGTTCGCCTTGATCATCCCCGTGATCACGTCCACCGAGGGGCGCTGCGTCGCAAGGATCAGGTGGATGCCCACCGCGCGCGCCATCTGCGCGAGGCGGCCGATCGGCTCCTCGATCTCCGCGGGGAGGAGCGCCATCAGATCGGCCAGCTCGTCCACCACCACGACCAGGTACGGGAGCTTGGCGTCCGCCCCGGCGACCGCGGGATCGAGGCCCAGCCGGTTGTACGACTCGATGTTCCGCGCCCCGTGCTTGGCGAGGAGCTGGTAGCGGGTCTCCATCTGCTTCACGCAGTAGCGGAGCGCCTGCGCCGCCTTCTTGGGCTCGGTCACCACCGGCATCGCGAGGTGCGGGATCTTGTTGTACGGCGTGAGCTCGAGCATCTTGGGATCGATCATGATGAAGCGGAGCTCGGCCGGCGTGCGCGTCATGAGCAGGCTCATGATCAGCGTGTTGATGCAGACGCTCTTCCCGGAGCCGGTCGCCCCGGCGATCAGGAGGTGCGGCATCTTCTCGAGGGACGTCGTGAACGGCTCTCCCGCCACGTCCTTGCCCAGGGCGAACGGCAGCGCGTCCCCGCTCTCCTGGAACGTCTTCGACGTCACGATCTCGCGGAAGGAGACGAGCGCTTTCTTGCGGTTGGGGATCTCGATCCCGACCGCCGCCTTCCCCGGGATCGGCGCCACGATGCGGATCCGCTGCGCCTTGAGCGAGAGCGCGAGATCGTCCTGACGGTTCAGGATCTGGTTCACCTTGACGCCCGGCGCGGGCTCGTACTCGAACAGGGTGATCACGGGGCCGGGGTGCACCTCGGAGACCTTCCCCGCCACGTCGAAATCGGCCAGCGTGCGCTCGAGCACGCGCGAGAGCTCGAGGAGCTCGGCCTCGTCCACGGCGTGCGTCTTCGACTCGTGGCGGTCGAGAAGGTCCACCGGGGGGAGCGCCGCGTCCATCGCGGGCGCGGGCGACAGCGAGAGCCCCGCTTCCGGAGCGCCGGCGGAGCCGGGCACGCCCGGGGCCGATCCCAGTCCGCCCACGGTGGCCGGGGCGGTCCGCCGCTTCTCCGGCGCCGCGGGCGAGGGAGGCGGGAACGGGATCGACATCGATTCCGCGCGCTCGCTCCGCGACACGATGCGCGGCTTGGATTCGCGCCGCGCGGCGTTCTCGCCGGCCGGAGGCGAGAACGCCGAGGCGAGCGCCTCTTCCTCTTCGACGATCGGGGCCTTCCGGCCGCGTCGCGGCGGCTCGGGCGCGGCGGCCTCCTCGGCCGGCGCGGCCGCGGCGCGCTTCTTGGGCGCCGGCGCGGGGAGGATGCGGGCGAGGAGTGCGGCGGCCGCGCGGCGGAGCGGCGAGGAGGCCCCGAGCTCGAACGCGACCACGCCGATCACCACGAGCGCGGTGCCGAGCGCCAGCTCGCTCCCCACGCGGCCGAGGAGCCGGGTGGCGACGAGCCCGATCCACTCGCCCAGGCGCCCGGCCAGGCCGCGGTTTCCGCCCGAGAGGAGATCGAGAAGTCCCAGCGCGAGCACGGCGCCGCAGAATCCGATCGCGGTGCGCAGCGCGAGGTCGCCCGCGGGGCGAAGCCGGATCCGGTTCCACCCCCAGGCGAGGAGCGCGATCGGCGCGAGCCAGGCGCCCACGAGGCCGAGGGAGGTGACGAGGCCCGAGGCGACGAACGCGCCGACGACCCCGCCCTGGTTCCGGACGGCGCCCGTGGAGAGGAGATCGGCCGTCGTGTCGCGCGCGTCGCGCGTGAAGAGGGCGAGCGCGACGAAGAGGGCGACCGAGAGAAGGCAGAGCCCCAGGATCTGGTACTTGCGGCGGACGGGCACCCGTCCCAAGAGCCACATGCCGGTGTGGTCGCTCCTACGTTCCCTGCTGCCAGGACGCGAGGTACGCGACCTGCTCGGGCGTCAGCGTGTCGATGCGGACTCCAAGCGCTTCCAGCTTCAGGCGCGCGATCTCGGCGTCCACCGGAGCGGGAATGGCGTAGACGTTCGGCTTCAGCTCCTTCGCGTGGGTCTGCAGGTATTCCAGCCCCAGCGCCTGGTTGGCGAAGCTCATGTCCATGACGGAGGCGGGATGCCCCTCGGCGGCGGCGAGGTTGATGAGCCTTCCCTCGCCCAGGACGAAGACCCGCTTGGACCCGAGCGTGAACTCCTGCACGAAGGGTCGCACCTCGCGCGACGCGGAGGCTTCCTTCGCGAGCGCCTCGAGGTCGATCTCCGCGTTGAAGTGCCCCGAGTTCGCGACGATGGCGCCGTCTTTCATCTGGCGGAAGTGCTCCATGCGGATCACGTTCAGGTTTCCGGTGACGGTGACGAACACGTCGCCGACCTTCGCCGCCTCGGAGGCTGGCATGACCGGAAAGCCGTCCATCACCGCTTCGAGCGCGGGAAGCGGATCGATCTCGGTCACGATCACGTGCGCGCCCATCCCCCGCGCGCGGCTGGCGAGGCCGCGCCCGCACCATCCGTAGCCCAGCACGACGAACTTGGAGCCGGCCAGGAGCCGGTTGGTGGCGCGGAGCACGCCGTCGATGGTGCTCTGCCCCGTCCCGTAGCGGTTGTCGAAGAGGTGCTTCGTCTTGGCGTCGTTCACGGCGAGGATCGGGTAGCGGAGGGCCCCGTCCTTGGCCATGGCGCGAAGACGGATGACCCCGGTGGTGGTCTCCTCGGTCCCCGCGATGACGCCCTTGGCGTCGCCCGCGCGCTGCGTGTGGAGCACGGTGACCAGGTCGGCGCCGTCATCCATGGTGAATTCGGGGCGCACGTCCAGGCAGGCCGCGATGTGCTTGTAGTAGGTCTCGGGGTCCTCGCCCTTGATCGCGAACGTCGGGATGCCGAGCCGGTGCGCGAGCGCCGCGGCCACGTCGTCCTGCGTCGAGAGCGGGTTGCTGGCGCAGAGCGCGATCTCCGCGCCGCCGGCCTTCAGGGTCACCATGAGATTCGCGGTCTCGGTGGTCACGTGCAGGCAGGCGGCGACCCGCCGCCCGCGGAAGGGCTTTTCCTTGGCGAACCGCTCGCGGATCTGCCGCAGCACCGGCATCTCCCGCTCGGACCACTCGATGCGGCGGAGTCCTTCCTCGGCCAGCTTGGAATTCGCCACATGTCCCTGCGGCGTCATGGCGACCATCGTCTCAGGCGTCACGCTTCAATTCCTCCACGCGATCGAGGAGCTCCCACTTGAACCCCTCCTGGTCGCGTCCGAAATGTCCGTAGGCCGCGGTGCGCCGGTAGATCGGCTTCCGCAAATCGAGCGCATGGATGATCGCCTGCGGCCTCAAGTCGAAATGCTTCCGCACCAGCTCGCCCAGCCGGGCGTCCGGCACCTTGCCGGTGCCGTGGCTGTCCACCATCACCGAGACCGGCTCCTCGACGCCGATGGCGTAGGCGACCTGCACCGTCACGCGGTCGGCGAGGCCCGAGCCCACCAGGTTCTTCGCCACGTGGCGCGCCGCGTACGAGCCCGAGCGATCCACCTTCGTCGGATCCTTCCCGCTGAAGGCGCCCCCGCCGTGCCCGCCGAAGCCGCCGTAGCTGTCGACGATGATCTTCCGGCCGGTCAGTCCCGTATCCGCGCGCGGGCCGCCCAAGACGAACCGGCCCGTGGGGTTGATGTGGTAGACCGGATCCTTGTCGACCAGTCCCTTGGGGAGGGCCGGCCGGATGATCTCGTCGATGATGCGATCGCGAAGCCGGGCGATCTCGGCGTCGCTCATCTCCGCGTGCTGGGTCGAGAGCACGACGGTGTCGATCCGCTTCGGCACGTCGTCTTCGTACTCGACCGTGACCTGCGACTTGCCGTCGGGGCGGATCTCCGGGAACTTCCCCGACCGGCGCGCATCGGCGAGCGCCTTCGTCAGCCGGTGCGCCAGCATGATCGGAAGCGGCATCAGCTCCGGCGTCTCGCGCACGGCGTAGCCGAACATGAGCCCCTGATCCCCCGCGCCGCGGCGGTCCACGCCCTGCGCGATGTCGCGCGACTGCTCGTCGATCGCGGTCAGGACCGAGCAGGTCTCCCAGTCGAAGCCGTACTGCGGGTCGTCGTAGCCGATCGAGCGGATCGTCTCGCGCACGATGCGCGGGATGTCGACGTAGCACTTCGTGGTGATCTCGCCGGCGACCAGGGCCAGCCCGGTCGTCACGAGCGTCTCGCAGGCGACCCGGCCGAAGGGATCCTGGCTCAGGATCCCGTCGAGGACCGCGTCGGAGATCTGGTCGGCCACCTTGTCGGGATGCCCCTCGGTCACCGATTCGGACGTGAACAGCATGGAATGGCGCAGGCGCGGGTTCTGCCGCGCCTCCGGTGCGGTCTGCGTAGCGGGAGCGCTCACGAGACTTCGACCTCCGAAGAGTCTCCGACGTTGAGACGCTGATAGCCGCCGCGGACGACCGTGTTCTCTCCGACCACGGAGAGATCCAGCAGCACGTCCTCGACGATCGCGCCTTCGTTGACGATCGAGTTCTTGACCACCGAGCGGCGCACGCGCGCGCGCGCGCCGATGGATGCGTGGGGACCGATGACCGAGTGCATCACGTCCGCCGTCGGGTCCAGAGCGACGGGAGGCACGATGACCACGCCCGGCCGCTCGACGTGGTTGCCGGCCACGTCCAGGAGCGCGCGGTTCGTCTCGAGCAGGGCGTCGGTCTTGCCGCAATCATACCAGCCCTCCACCGGGAAGGGGCGAAGGTCCGCGCCGCGCGCGAGCATCTCCGCCAGGCCGTCGGTGAGCTGGATCTCCCCCTTGGTGCGCTTGCCCGAGCGCTCCACCTGCTGCAGGCAGGAGAAGAGAAGGGGGGAATCCTCGAGATAGTAGAGTCCGACCAGGGCCAGATTCGATTTCGGGTGCTCGGGTTTCTCCACCAGCGACACGATCCTCCCGTTCTCCAGCTCGGCCACGCCGAACCGCCGCGGGTCTTCCACCTCGCGCACGCCCACTTTCGATCCTCCGGTCACGAGCCCGCGCAGGTCAGCGCGGACGATCGTGTCGCCGAGCAGGATCAGGCTCGGCGCCGTCCCCACCGCCTCGGCCGCGCGCGACACGGCGTGTCCCAGGCCGAGCGGCTCCTCCTGCACGACGCAGGAGACCGCGAGATCGGTCCGCGACGCCGCATACGCCCGGAGCCGCTCGCCGTGCGGGCCCGGCCCGATGACCAGCACGACGCGCTCCGGGCTCACGAGCGCGATCTGATCCAGGATGTGCCCCAGGATCGGCTTCCCCGCGACCGTGAGCAGCGCCTTGGGGGTGGTGATCGTGTGCGGCTTCAGGCGCGTTCCCGCGCCCGCGACCGGAATGACGGCGACCGGCCTCACCGGAGGAGGGCTTCTTTCAGCGACTCCACCCCCGGAAGGGCGCTCGGATCCACTCCATTGGCGAGCGCGAGGTAATAGCTCACGAAATCTCCCAGGGCGGACGCTCCGAGGAGCCGCGCCGCCGCGTCCTCGCCCTCGGCGAGAACCTCGACCGCGACGACATCCTTCCGCTTCAGATAGGCGCCGAGCCAGGCGAACCGGGCGGCGATCCGCGGGTGCTCCTCCGGCTCGCGGAGCAGCACGACCGCGAGGCGCCCCACCGCGGCCTTCGGCCCGGCGAAGCCGTCCACCTCGTTGTGATTCATCTCCGGAAGAACCGAGGCCCACGCGAGCTGCTTGGCGTTCTCGTTGAGCTGGCCCTTCCAACGCTGCGCGACCGCCGCCAGGCCGCGCTCCCCCCCGATCACCAGGACGGCGCGTCCCGCCAAGCGTATCGCCAGTTTTTTGGCTAAGTTGCGCGATTGTAGCACACGCGTCCCGCAGGCGGAAACCACCCGCTCCACGGCCTGGGCGGCCCCCTCCATGCGGTCCCCGAGGCCGGGAACGACGCCCACGTGGGAGGCCACCGCGGCCAGGGTCGCGAAGGAGTACCCGAGCGCCGCGCGGGGGGGATGCCCCGGCGGGAGGTACGCCGCGGGAATCCCGGCCGCGCCGGCCTGGGCGGCGAGGGTCCCGCCGGTCGAGAGGACGCATCCCCTGGCGCCGATCGAGCGCGTCGCCTCGAAGGCGGAGAGCGTCTCCTCGGTCTCTCCCGAATAGGAGGAAAAGACGAGAAAATCCTCTGGCGTGAGCCACGCCGGCGGCAGGTAGTGGCGGACCACGTGCACCGGTGCCGTTCCCTCGCGCTCGGCGACGGCGCGCAGCAGATCGCCGGCGATGGCGGAGCCCCCCATGCCGAAGAGGACGAGCCGTCGCGGCACCCCGGGCGTGAGATGCCGAAGGGCCGGCGCGGCGATCGAGGCGCCGGCGCGAATCTGCTCCGGGAACGATTCGATGCGCGCCGCCATGCCCCGCGGGTCGAGGCGCTCCCGGCGCCGGGGGTCGTCCAGCGGGACGGCCGCTCTCGGCGCGGGCCGCTTCCGGCTCGCGGGCTTCCGCGAGGCCGCGCTCCGGCGGGCCGGCTTTCGCGCCGGGCTCACGCCGAGAAGTACTGCGGGAAGCGGCGGCTCATGAAGTCGGTCACGATGGTGCGCACCTCCGAGGGGGTGGACAGGCTGAGGCAGCGCTGCGCCAGGCTCACCGCCTCTTCGTACATCGAGGCGCGGAGGATCGTCTTGATCTCCGGAAGAAGGTAGGGGCTGACGCTCAGGTCAGCGACGCCGAGACCGAGAAGGAGCACCGCGTACAGCGGCTCCCCCGCCATCTCGCCGCAGATCCCCACCCGGATGCCGAACCGCTGCCCCGCCTCGATCACGGTGCGGATGGCGCGGAGCACCGCGGGATGGAGCGGCTCGTAGACCTCGGCGAGCGACTCGTTCCCGCGATCGACGGCCAGCGTGTACTGGATCAGGTCGTTGGTGCCGATGCTCACGAAATCCGCCTCGCGCGCGATCAGGTCGATCGCGAAGACCGACGCGGGCGTCTCCACCATGACTCCGAGCGGCACCTGCTCGGCCATCGGCACCCCCTCGTGCGCGAGCTGCCGCCGCACGCGCGAGACGATGGCGCGCGCGCGGCGGAAATCCTCGAGACCCACGACCATCGGGAACATGATCCGCACGTTCCCGCAGGCGGTGGCGCGCAGGATCGCGCGCACCTGGGTGCGGAAGATCTCCTCGTGGCGGAGCGAGAAGCGAAGCCCCCGCATGCCGAGGAAGGGATTCCGCTCGACCGGCGTGCCGAGGTAGCTGGCGAACTTGTCCCCCCCCACGTCCAGCGTGCGGATGGTGACCGGGCGCGGGGCCATCGCCTCGACGATCGACTTGTAGGTGCCGAACTGCACCTCTTCCGTCGGCAGCGAGCGGCGGGAGAGATAGAAGAACTCGGTGCGGTAGAGCCCGATGCCGTCGGCGCCGTTCTCGAGGATGCCCGGGAGCTCCTCCGGCACTTCGAGGTTCGCGCCCAGCGCGATGACGCGCCCGTCGGGCGTGACGCACCGCTCCTCGCGGAGCACGGCGAGGTTCGCGTTCAGCTCTTCGTAGCGGCGCTTCTTGCGTCGGTGCTCCTCGAGGATCTCCGGCTCGGGATCGAAAACCGCGACGCCCCGCGTGCCGTCCACGAGCGCGGTGGCCCCCTCGCGCGCCGCGTCCATCGCGCTCTTCAGGCCGACCACGGCGGGAATCCCCCGGGCGCGCGCCATGATCGCGGTGTGCGAGGTGCGGCCGCCGAGATCGGTCGCGAAGCCGAGGATCTTGTCGCGCGGCGCCAGCGCCATCTCGCTGGGCGGAAGGTCGGCCGCGACGATCAGCGAAGGAACGCTGAGGTCGCTCAGCGATCGGGAGCGGACGCCGCCCAGTTTTTCGAGCACGCGGCGGCGCACGTCGCGCACGTCGAGGGAGCGGCCGCGGGTGTACTCCCCGTCCGCCTCCTCCAGGCGCCCGGCCACCGTGGTCAGGATCCTCCGGTAGCAGAACCCCGCGGTCCGGAGATCGCGCTCGATCGCCTGCAGCGTGCGGGAGATCGCCTCGGGATCGTTCAGGATCTCGAGCTGGGCGTCGAGGATCCCCGCGTGTTCTTCGCTCGTCTCGGCGGCGATCTTGTCCCGCAGCTCGCGCACCTCGGCCGTGCCGGCGGCGATCGCCTCGCGGAAGCGGGCCTGCTCGGCCGCGACCTGGTCCGGGGCGATCGGCCCCGCGGGGATCTCGATCTCCTCGGGGTCCACGATGTGGACCGGTCCGATGCCGATGCCGGGCGAGGCGGCGATGCCGGTGAGGATGTTCATTCTTCCCCGAATTTGTCGTTCACGACGCGAACCAGGGCGGCGAGCGCCTCGACCTCATCGTCCCCCTCGGTCCGGAGGAGGATCTCCGCGCCCCGCTCGGCCGCGAGCATCATGACGCCGAGGATGCTCTTGCCGTTCACCTCGAGGCCGTCGCGTCCCACGATGATGTGCGACGCGAACTTGGCGGCCTCCTTGACGAACACGGAACAGGCGCGCGCGTGCAGCCCGAGCCGGTTCTGGATCGTCACCGTCTGTTCGACCACCCGCCCCCCTCTAGACCCAGGCCGCCATGACGCACCCCGCGAGCAGCGCGGCGAGCGCGACCTCGACCGGACGCCCCGGCATCGCCTTCCGGCCGGCGAGGCCCACGAGGGCGCCGAGCGCGACGGGCGTCAGCATCAGCGCCCACGCGGCGCCGCCTTCGTCCGCGCCGCCCCGGACCGCGCCCGCGGGACCCTGCACCAGGGCCGCGAGGGCGAGGAACGCACCGAACGCGAACGCGCCGACACGCTCCAGAATCGCGTTTCGTTCGGAGAGTTGAAGCGAGCGGAGGAGCGCGGCCGGCCGGTCTCCCTCCCGGTAGCCGCGCGCGACGCCGGCGAGCCGGTACGGCAAAGCGACGGCATTGTACGTCAAAAGCAGGAACAGGGGACAGAGCAGCACCCGGAGATCCGGAGCGCCCGATGCGGGGGGCGGCAGCACGAGCAGGGCGATCACGCTCAGGAGCCCCGCGAGCGGGCGGAGTGTCACCCAGAAGAGCGGGTCTCCGAGACCGGCGAGCGGCGTGGCCATGGCGCGCTTCGCGCCGTCGATCGCCGCTTCGGAGATCGGCTCGCCCGACGCCCGGCGCTCCTCGAGGCGCGCCGCGACCCCCAGGACGTAGCCGGAAAGAATCGGATGCGTGGCGAAATAGGCCAGGTGGCGGCGCAGCGCGGCGCCGCGCTCGGCGGGATCGGCGTAGAGCCGCCGCAGAAAGGGAATCATCGCGAAGCCGAAGCCCAGCCCCTGCATCCGCTCCGGCTGCAGGAGGGCCTGGATGTGGAACGACCGCGACGTCGCGCGGCCGAAGTCGGTCTTCGGGAACCGGTCGCTCACGGAGCCGCCACCTTGAGCCCTTGAAGCAGGAAGGCCACGACCAGCGCCCCGAGCGCGGCCCAGCGCCATCCGTGCCGCCGCCCGCGGACGTGCGCGTTGAGTCCCGCGGCCGCGGCGGCCCCGAGGAGCACGGCGAAGACCACACCTGCGCGGCGCGCGGTCAGCTCGCCGGCGAAGCGCGGCAGATAGCTGAGCGCCGCCCAGAGGAGGAGGATGGTTCCCCCCCACGACCACGCCGCGCCGACCAGGAACGTCCGGCCGAGCCCGGCCCAGTAGAAGCGGTCGAACGAGGCCATGTCCCCCGCCGCGGCGAGGGCCTCGGCGCGCGCCACCGTGGCGCCGCCGGGACGGTGGAGACGCGCGAACCAACCCCCCAGCACCGCCGAGAGGAGTCCCGCCCCCACGCCGATCACGACCCACAGGATCCCGCCCGCCGAGACCGCGAGGGCGGGATGGAGGCGCGGAAGCGCCAGCAGCGCGACGGCGCTCCCCACCACCGACGCGGTCGCCGTGTCGCGCGGCGCCTGCGCCGCCGGGAGCGCGGGATCGGTCAGGAGCAGCTGCAGAATTCCGCCCACGGCGAGCGGGATCCGGAGCGCCCAGAGCTCCCACTCCGGGCCGGGATTGATCAGGGCGCCGGCCAGGCACGCGCCGACCAGAGGCTGGCTCAGCATGAGGCTCCAGCCGGCGGCGCGGTCGACGGCGAGGATGCCGCCCACGAGCGAGACGCGGATCAGCTCCCCGACCACGGCGCCCCCCCGGCGCGGCCGCCGCGCGCGCGCGCCGTCACGACGCGCTCCCGGGCAGCAGCTCTTCGAGCGGATGCTCGGGATTGCTGGGCAGGTCCCGCGCCGCGACCCGGACGCCGAGCGAGGCGAGGCGCGAGAGCCGCGCGCGGTCCTGTTCGTCCAGGAACACGTAGGGCAGCACCGGCGAGCGCCCCGGCGCGTGATGCAGGCCGCCGACATTGAGATCGGGGATCGGAAAGCCTCCCAGGACCAGCCGCAGCGGCTCGTCGAGTCCCGGGAAGAGCATCACCGCGCGCTCGCGCTCCACCAGGGCGCGGGTCTCCGGCGCGAGCGCCTCGCGCACCGAGACGCAGCGGCCCGCGGCGTCTTCCGGCACGGCCAGCAGATAGAGGTCTCCGCGGGCAGGATCCGCCGCGAGCTCGTCCGAGACGACGAGGTACAGGGTGGGGCGGAGCGCACGGCCCCATCCGTGGGCGACCTGCCCGTGGACCAGCCGGTCGTCGACGCGCGCCAGGAGCAGCGGCACTAGTAGAGGACGATCCCCGCCTTCCCCTTGGCTTCCATGCGCGCGAGGAGCTGTTCCAAGGGGATGGCGTCGCGGTTGTAGAAGAACTCGAGGAGCATGGGAAGGTTCACGCCGGCGATCCGCTTCACGGTCCGCGCGGCGGGTTCGGCGCGGCGCGTGGCGATGCCGCAGCTTCCCGCGGCGAGATCGCTGAACAGGACGACGGGCGCGCCCTCGGGAAGGCCGGCGATCTCCGCGTCGATCCGGTCCCGGAGGCCGTCGGCGGAGAGCCCGCTGTTGCTGACCGTGATCACCGCGGATTGCGCGCCGAGGATCGCCTCCACCGTCCGCACCAGCTCCTCCCCCAGCACGCCGTGCGTGACCAGGATCGCGACCGGTCGCGCGCCTCCGGCGGGGCCGTTCATGGCGGCTACTCCGTGTCGTCCCGAACGAGCGGGCTCGAGAGGACCTTCATGCGCATCGATTCGAGCAGCCGGTCGTTCAGGGCCCGCGCGGGATGGTAGCCGTAGACCTTGACCAGGTGGTTCAGCGCGACGACTTCTGCGATCACGGTGATGTTCTTCCCCGGGAAGATGGGAATGGTGACCAGCGGGATCTCGACCTCGAGGTGCTTCACCGTCTGCTCGTCCATCCCGAGGCGCTCGTAGTCGCGCGCCTCGCTCCAGTCGGTCAGGTGGACCTCGACCTCGACGCGCTTCTGCCCGCGGATCGAGCGGATGCCGAAGATCGACTGGACGTCGATGATGCCGAGCCCGCGGATCTCCATCGTGTGCTTCAGGACCTCGTTGCACGATCCGATCAGGATGTCGCCGTGGCGGCGCGTGATCCGGACCACGTCGTCGGCAACCAGGCGATGGCCGCGCTCCACCAGGTCGAGCGCGGTCTCGCTCTTGCCGATGCCGCTCCGTCCGGTGAAGAGCAGCCCCACGCCGTAGACGTCCACGAGGGAGCCGTGGGTCGTGACGTGCGGGGCGAAGACGAAGTCGAGATAGGCCGTGAGCTGGTGGATGAAGGGGGTCGTGTCCTGCGGCGTGCGGAAGACCGGGACCCCTTCCCCGTTCGCCCGATGGAGGAGGCCGGCGGGAAGGTCGAGCCCCTTCGCCACGATGATGCAGGGGACGCGGAACTGGAAGAAGCGGTCCAGCGCCTCGGTCTGCTCCTTGGGCCCCAGCGTCTGGAAATAGGCGATCTCGGTGCGACCGAAGATCTGGATGCGCTCGGCCAGAAAGTTCTCGGTGAAGCCCATGAGCGCCATCCCGGGCCGGTTGATGTCGCTCATGGTGATCGGAATCTTCGAATCGCTGGAGTCCGACAGGAGCTCCAGGCTCAGCTGCTCCTTCTGGCGCTCGTAGAGCTGCGCGACCGTGAGGGTCGGCGGACTATTCGAGCTCAAGGAGCGCGACCTCCCGGTCCCCGAGACGATAGGCGACGCGCAGTCCCGCGTTCGTTCCGCGCTCCGAGAAGACGAGCACCGGCTTGTTCCCCTTGAGGAGCGCGCGGGCCGCCTGCTCCGCCGAGAGGAGCGGCGCGCGCGTCTTCCGGCGGACGACGGAGATGCCGGCCGGGCGCGTGCTCGGGAGCTGGAGCGATTCCAGCTCGGCCGGCTCGGCGCGCATGGCCGGGGCGCGCTTCTTCTTGTCCTTGAGCCGGTCCTTGTGCCGCGTGAGCGCCTTCTCCTGCTTGGCCAGCACCTGGTCCAGAGCCACGAGCGGATCCTGGTCGGTGCCGCGGGTCAGGAGATCGACGGCGTTGCCGTGCAGGCGGATCTCGGCGATGTGCCGGAAGCCCTCCTTGGTGACGACCAGCTCCGCCCGGATGAGGCTGGGATAGAAGCGCGCGAGCTTCTGGATGCGGGCCTCCGCGGATTCGCGAAACGCGGGGGTGGGCTTCCAGTGGCGCCCTTTGATCGTGATGTCCATGGCTTCCTTTCTGGGATGGATGCGCGCGGGTTCAGGCGTACCGGCGCCGGGCCCGGGCGGGCAGGATGCGGAGGGCTTCGCGATACTTGGCCACGGTGCGGCGCGCGATCTTGAGCCCCGACTCCTGGAGCACCTCCGCGATGCGCTGGTCGCTCATCGGGTCCAGCTTGTCCTCGCCGTTGATGAGCTGGAGGATCTTGTCCTTGGCCGCCTTCGCCGAGACGTCGTCCCCTTCCTCGGTCGCGAGGCCGCTCGAGAAGAAGTACTTGAGCTCGAAGACGCCCCGCGGGGTCTGCACGTACTTGTTCGTCGTGACGCGGCTGACCGTGGATTCGTGCATGCCGATCTGGTTCGCGATCTGCTGGAGCGTGAGCGGCCGGAGCCCTTCGACGCCCTTCTCGAAGAAGTCCCGCTGCTCCTCGACGATGCGCCGCATCACCTTGATCATCGTCTTCCGCCGCTGCTCGATCGTCTGGATCAGCCACTTGGCCGAGTTGAGCTTCTCCGAGATGAACTTCCGCTCCTCGTCGCCGCCGCTCTTCTTGCGCAGGATGTGCTGGTAGGCGTTGTTGATGCGGAGCCGCGGCACGTTCCGGTCGTTCAGCGAGACCACGTAGTCCTCGCCGACGCGCTCGACCACGAGATCGGGCGTGACATAGCGCGTCTCCTCCGCGGCGACCTCCTGTCCCGGACGCGGATCGAGGGTCGCGATCAGGTCTCCGGCGCCCTGCACCTCTTCCACCGTGCAGCGCATCGCGCGGGCGATCTCGCTGAAGCGCTTGTTGAGGAGATTGTCGAACTGCTCCTGGACGATCCGGCCGGCCAGCGTGGCCTGGAGGTTCTTCTGCGCGAGCTGGATCCAGAGGCACTCTTGCAGGTTCCGCGCGCCGACGCCCGCGGGCTCGAACGTCTGGATCTTGGCCAGCACCTCCTCCACCTTCTCGGGAGGCGCGGCCAGCGCCTCGGCCACCTCGTCCACCGTCGTCTGCAGATAGCCGTTCTCGTCGATGGAGCCGATCAGGTAGTCGCCGATCGAGAGCTCCAGCTCGCCCATGCCCGTCAGGCGGAGCTGCTCGCCCAGGTGCTCGCTCAGGCTCTTCACCGTGACCGGCACCTTCTCGTAGAACTCCTCGCCCGGATCGTCGGTGCGGGGCGCCACCGGGCCGTCCCACGAAGAGTCCGGCCAGAAATCCTCCCACTCCACTTTCTGGTCCTCGGGGGTCGCGTCGGGCGCCTCGGGCTGCTCGGACTCCTTGAGCCCGGTCTCCTCCTTGGCGTCGTCGATCTCCTGGACCTCTTCCACCTCGTCCACTTCCTCGAGCATCGGATTGCGCTCGAGCTCCGCCTTCAGCGCCTGCTGCAGCTCCAGCGTCGGCATCTGAAGCAGCTTCAGCGCCTGCTGCAGACGCTGCGTGATGATCAGCGTCTGCCGCATCTGCTGGTGGAGGCCGGCTTTCATTTCCATCGGGGGGTTCCTCTAATCCAGACGGAATCGCTCGCCCAGATAGATCTGGCGCGCGACCGGGTCGTCGGCCAGCTCCCGGCTGGTGCCCTGGAGCAGGATCCGTCCCTCGAACATGATGTACGCGCGGTCCGTGGTGCTCAACGTCTCCCGCACGTTGTGGTCGGTGATCAGAATGCCCAGTCCTTTCGCCTGCAGCCGTCCGACGATGTCCTGGATCTCGGCCACCGCGATGGGGTCGATCCCCACGAACGGCTCGTCCAGCAGCATGAACTTCGGCTCGGTCACCAGCGCCCGCGTGATCTCCACGCGCCGGCGCTCCCCGCCCGAGAGGTTGTACCCCTTCCGGTCGGCGAGGTGCGCAATGTTCAGCTCCTCGAGGAGCTGCGCGAGCCGCGACGCCCGCTCCTTCCGCGAGAGCGGCAGCGTCTCGAGGATCGCGAGAATGTTCTCGCGCACCGTCAGGCGCCGGAAGATCGACGGCTCCTGCGCCAGGTATCCGATGCCCAGGCGCGCCCGCCGGTGCATCGGCATCCGGGTGATGTCCCGTCCGTCCACCAGGATCTGCCCCGCGTCGGCGCGGAGCAGCCCCACGATCAGATAGAACGTCGTCGTCTTCCCCGCCCCGTTCGGGCCGAGAAGGCCGACCACTTCACCCTGGTCCACCGTGATCGACACCTTGTCGACCACCTTCCACTGCCCGTAGTACCGCTCGAGGTCCCGCGCGACCAGCCCGCTCACAGGGAGTCGACGTTCCCCTCGGTATCCGTCACCTCGGCGCGGACCTCGCGCCGGAGGTGGAAGTGGTCCAGGCTCGGATCGCTCTCGAATCCGTAGCCGGTCACCACGTCGTGCTGCCGCGTCACCTTGACGAAGCCGTCCGAGACGATCTTGCCGGCCGTGTTCTGCCAGCGCAGGGAATCGGTCTCCATCCGGATGCCGCTCTCGGTCGTCACCACCACGTTGCCCCGCGCCTCCAGATCGTTCGTCCGCTGGTGCACCCGCCCCGTCTTCGCGACGAGGGTCGAGAACTTCTTGCCTTCCTTGTCGAAGAATTCGATCCGGACCGTCTTCGCGTCGACGAGGCTCTGATCGTTGTACATCGCGGCATAGGACGCCCAGAGGGTCCAGTTCTTCTTCCCCTCCGAGCTCTCCGTGAGGGTGAAGTCCCGCGCCTCCTGATCCGGCAGCCGGACATCTTCCCCGGTCGGGGTCGAGGCCGGACGCGACTGGCACCCGAACGCCGTCAGGACGGCGGCCAGCGCGACCAGGACCGGCGCTCGCGCCAGGACCCGGCTCCGGCGGAGTCCCGCCGGCGACCCGGAGCGCGACTCTACCACGGCGCTTCGAGCGTGGTCAAACTGTTGCGCCGCCATGGTCTTACCCGGCGCGCACTCCGAGGCAGTCGTGAAGATGGAGCACCCCGACCGGGGTGCCGTCCTTTTCCAGCACGACCAGGGAGGTGATGGGTCCCCCCGGGTTTTCCTCCATCATCCGGACCGCCCGGGCGATCGACGCCTCTGCCTCCACGGTCCGCGGCGTCCGGATCATGACCACGGACACCGGCTGGGCCAGATCTCCGCCGCCGCGCAGGAGGATCCGCTTCAGGTCGCCGTCGGTGAGGATCCCCGCCAGCTTCCCCGCACCGTCCACGACGGTGGTCATGCCGAGCCGCTTGTTCAGGATCTCGAGCAGCGCCTGGCGAAGCGTCGCGCCCTCTTCCACCCGGGGGAGCGCCGCGCCCTGGTGCATCAGGTCGCACACCCGGTGCGACGCCGCGTGCCCCAGGACGCCGCCGGGGTGGAGCACGGCGAAGTCCTCGCGCGTGAACCCCTTCAGCCGGAGAAGGACCACGGCGAGCGCGTCGCCCAGGGCGAGCATCGCCGTCGTGGAAGAGGTCGGAACGAGATCCTCGCCGCACGCTTCGCGCGGCGCGCCGATCTCCAGGACGTGATCGGAGACGCCGGCGAGGCTGGATTCGCGGCCCGCCGTCATCGCGACGACGCAGACGCCCCTGCGGCGGAACGCGGGAACCAGATCGATCAGCTCGCGCGTCTCGCCGCTCTTGGAGAGGAGCAGCGCCGCGTCCTCGGGAGCGACGATGCCGAGATCCCCGTGCACGGCGTCCACCGGATGGACGAACGTGGCCGGCGTGCCCGTGCTGGTCAGGGTGGCCGCGATCTTCTTCGCCACGAGCCCCGACTTGCCGACCCCCAGGGTCAGGATCTGGCCGCGCGCTTCCGCAAGCGCCTGAACCGCGGCCTCGAACTCCGTTCCGATCCGCGGCTTGAGCTGAAGAACCGCCGCCCCTTCGAGGTCGAGCACCTCGCGCGCCCACGCGACGACCTTCGATGCGGTATCGGTTTCGGCCGCCAGGGTCACGCCCTCTCCTCGCGCTCGCGTCATGCTCGCTGGCCTTCCAGAACCACCGTATCGGCAACCGCTTGCCGAATCTTCATCAAGCTTCGCAAAAGCTCCTCCAGTTCCGCGAGAGGCCACTGCGACTCGCGGTCCGATCGGGCGCGCTCCGGCGCGGGATGGGTCTCGATGAAGATCCCGTCGACGCCCGCCGCGACCGCGGCCCGGGCCAGGACCGGGATCATCGCGCGATCGCCCCCCGTCTCGGCGCCGGCAGGACGCTGCACCGAATGGGTCGCGTCGAAGAAGACAGGGCAGCCGAAGCCGCGCATCGTGGGGAGTCCGCGGAAGTCCACGACGAGGTCGCCGTGTCCGAAGGTCGTCCCGCGCTCGGTCAGGAGGATGCCGGGCGCGCCGGCGGCGCGCGCCTTGTCCACGACGTGCCCCATGCCCGAGGGGGCAAGAAACTGGCCCTTCTTCACGTGGAGCGGCTTCCCCGTCTGCGCGGCCGCCTCGATGAGCGCCGTCTGGCGGCAGAGGAAGGCCGGGATCTGGAGCAGGTCCAACACCCCCGCCGCGTCGCCGACCTCGGTGGATTCGTGCACGTCGCTCGTGACGGGAACGTCGGCCACTTCGCGGATCCGCGCCAGCGAGCGCAGCCCCTCGGAGGGGCCGGGTCCGCGATAGGAGTCCCCCGACGTGCGGTTCGCCTTGGCGTAGGACGCCTTGAACACGAACGGCATGCCGAGCGATCCCGCGATCCGCTTCACCTCCCGCGCGATCTCGAGAGCCTCCCCTTCGTCCTCGAGCGCGCAGGGACCCGCGATCAGTCCGAGCCGCTCGGAGCCGAAGGTGACCGGACCGACCCGCACCGGGGCGATCTTGAGCGGAGAAGGCGTGGGACTCATGGGCGCGGCGCGCCGGAGGCGCTCTCCTGGCCCGGGCGCGCCGGAGCGCCCGCCTCGCGGCGACGGCGCTCCTCGTTCGCGGCACGGACGAAGCCGCGGAAGAGCGGGTGCGGATCGGAGGGGCGCGACTTCAGCTCGGGATGGAACTGGACGCCCACGAACCAGGGATGGTCGGGCAGCTCGACGATCTCGACCAGGTCGCGCGCCTCGAAGAGGCCGGTCACGCGCATGCCGCGCTCCTGGAAGACGTCGCGATAGGCGTTGTTGAACTCGTACCGATGACGATGGCGCTCCTCCGCCCGCGGACGGCCGTACTCCGCCTGCGCGTGGCTGCCGGCGGCGAGCGCCGCCTCGTACTTCCCGAGCCGCATCGTCCCGCCCATCTGGGAAACCCCCTCCTGCTCGGGCATGAGATCGATCACCGGGTGCGGCGTCGAGGGATCGAACTCCGAGGAGTCCGCGCCCTTCAGTCCGGCCACGTCGCGCGCGAACTCGATCACGGCACACTGCATGCCAAGGCAGATGCCGAAGAAGGGCACCTTGCGCTCGCGGGCGTAGCGCGCGGCCTGCACCATCCCCTCGGTGCCCCGGTCGCCGAAGCCGCCCGGGATCAGGATCCCGTGCGCCTGGCCGAGCAGCGCCTCCGGGCCGTCCAGCTCGACGCGCTCCGAATCGACCCAGTCGATCTTCACCGTCACGCCGTTCGAGACCCCCGCGTGCTGGATCGCTTCGGCGATGCTCTTGTAGGCGTCGCGCAGATGCGTGTACTTCCCCACGACGGAAATCGTCACCGACTCGCGGGCCGACTTCATGCGTTCCGAGAACGAGTTCCAGGCGCGCAGATCGGCCGGGCCCGCGTCCAGGCGGAGCATCTGCACGACCAGGTCGTCCAGGCCTCCCTTGTGAAACATGAGCGGCACCTCGTAGATCGAGGGGACGTCGATCGCCTCGATCACCGAGCGGGTCGGGACGTTGCAGAAGAGCCCGATCTTCTCCTTCACCTCCTGCGGCAGCGGCACTTCGGTGCGGCAGAGGAGGATGTCGGGCTGGATCCCGATCGCGCGGAGCTCCTTCACCGAGTGCTGTGTCGGCTTCGTCTTGATCTCGCGCGCGGCGCCCAGGTGCGGCACCAGCGTGACGTGGATGAACAGCGTGTTCAGCGAGGAGAGCTCCAGCCGCAGCTGGCGGATCGCCTCCAGGAACGGGAGGGATTCGATGTCTCCGACCGTGCCGCCGATCTCCACGATCGCCACGTCCACCGGCCGCCCGCGCGTCAGCGACATCATGCGCGCCTTGATCTCGTCGGTGACGTGCGGGATCACCTGCACCGTGCGACCCAGGTAGTCGCCGCGGCGCTCCTTCTGGATGATCGCGTCGTAGATCTGTCCCGCCGTGACGTTGTTCTCGCGGCCCATCGAGACGCCGAGGAAGCGCTCGTAGTGCCCCACGTCCAGGTCGGTCTCGGCGCCGTCGTCGGTGACGTAGACCTCGCCGTGCTGATAGGGGCTCATCGTCCCCGGATCGACGTTCAGGTAGGGATCGAACTTCTGCAGCGTGACCGCGAGACCGCGCGACTTGAGCAGCGAGCCGATCGCCGAAGCGGCGATCCCCTTGCCGAGCGACGAGACCACGCCACCGGTCACGAATACGAACTTGGTCATCGCCCCGCTCCCCCCTTCGTCATGATGCTCCCCCCTCGCTCCATCGCGTCCGTGCCCGCGCCAGATCCTCGGGCGTGTCGATGCCGATCGAATGATAGTCGCCGATGGCGACGTGAATCGGGATGCCGTTCCAGAGCGCGCGCAGCTGCTCGAGCCGCTCGCTGGTTTCGAGCGGCGCGGGTGGCAGCGCGGCCAGCTCGCGCAGGGTCGTGAGCCGATAGCCGTAGATGCCGACGTGAAGCAGAGTCGGCGCCGGGCCGGCCGCGCCCGTGCGGGACGCGCCCGGCGCGGAGCCTCCATGCGGAATGGGCGATCGCGAGAAATAGAGGGCGCGGCCCATGCGGTCGAGCACCACCTTCACGCGGTTGGGATCGTTCGGATCGTCGTCCGGCGCGAAGGGCGCGGCCAGCGTCGCCATGCGCACCTCGGGCCGGTCGAAGAGCGAGACCAGGTGATCGAGCCCCTCCGGGTTCAGGAACGGTTCGTCCCCCTGGACGTTCAGGATGACGGGATCGGCCGCCAGGTCGGGGTCGCGGACGCCGTCCGCCTGGGAAGCCCGGCGCGTCACGTCGCACAGGGCGGTCGCGGCCTCCGCCACACGGTCCAGCCCCGAGGGATGGTCGCCGCGCGTCAGGATCGTTTCACCCCCCGCGCCGCGGACGGCCGCGGCAATTCGCTCGCTGTCCGTGGCGACCCAGATCGCCTCCAGCGAGCGCGCGCTTCGCGCACGCTCGAGCACGCGAACGACAAGCGGCTTACCGCCGAGATCTTGTAAGGGTTTTTCGGGGAGACGGGTGCTTTGGAGCCGCGCCGGGATGATCGCGACGGCCCCTGAGGTCGGGCGCGTGGGCACATCGCGCTCCGCTCGGGGGGACGGGAGACGGTGCACGAGTCATGCTAGCAAGGCATGTATGCAGCAGTCAAGGCACGAGCCGTGCGAGATCTATTCACTGGGTGGGAACGGAACCGACGCCTCGATCCAGACGGCAACCGGCTTGTTGTTGCTCAACGCGGGTTTGTACACCCAGCGGGAGACAGCTTCCGTGGCCGCGGCGTCGAGGCCGTCCACGCTCCGCACCACCTTCACCTTCCGGACACGGCCGTCGCGTCCAATCAGGAGATGGACCACAACCGTTCCACGGATGCCGGCGGTTCGAGCGGCCTCCGGGTAGACCGGTGCCGGACCCTCGAGTTTCACAGGAGGGTCCTCGTAATAGACGAACTCGCCGTGTTCAGGATCTCCGTTGGGGGGAGCACGGAACGTATCGGCGCCGCTCTGCTGGGGGGGCGGCTTCCATGTTCGTCTTCGGGAAGACGACACCAGAATCTTGAAATCAGTCCAGGCCCCGACCGGGCTTCCGTGGAACACCGACGGACGATATCGACTTCGGCGCACAACTCTGTTGATCTCCGCGTCGGTGCCCGGAACGCCACGGACGACTTGAACGCTCCGGACCAACCCGTCGATGCCAACGAACACGCGGACCTGAACCGTATCCCAGGGAGCGCCGCCGGAACGCAGATTTCCGAGAAGCAGCGAGTCGGCCTGCAGGAGCGCAGGGAGCCCTCCGCTGCGCGCCGTGGCGATAGCCCAGGTCGCAGGGTCGATCCCGCGAGGTGGTGGCTGGTCGTGCGGCACCAGCACGCCCAAGTCGACGCGCGCCGTGATCGGTCGCCCGTCGAGAAAGGCGGGAAAAAACGTCCACTCGAGAGCCCGTCGCTCGGTCTCATCCACGAGCCCCGGCGTCCGCGGAAACACGCTCTCGACCGTTCCACGGTTCGACAGATCGGCCCGATACCAGATGGTATCCGCCGCGGCTCCTTTCGCCTGAAGCGCGCGCGACCCGGCGTCCATCCGAAGCCTCTGCGGAGCTCGGAATCGTGAAGGCTCTGGAGACTCCAGAACCCGTCCGCCCCAGGTGGACTTGGACAATCCCCGGACAAGCACCCTGAGCCGGTCCGCAATGGGCGCGCAGCCCGCGGCGATGGGCTGAAGCCCTCGTGAACGCATCGAGATCAGATCGGGCTCGAGATCGAGCACGAGCCGGGTCGAGTCCACGCGATTCTCCGAGCGGACTTCCCAGAGTTGCGCGTCATCGTAGAGGGTCAGGCTGTCCGTTCCCCTCGCAAAGGCTCCGGGAAGCTCAAGCAAGGCAATCAGGCTCTCCCTCCAGCCGGGAGGAGGCATGGAAACGGTCCCCAGCAGCTGGGGACGTCGTGCCGTCATGTCCAGACGGAGGGACCTCGGGATCAGGACTTCGATCGCGCGCGCCTGACGCAAGCGCTCGATGTGGCGCGCGAGGAGATCGCGATCGGGACCCGAACCCGCGAATCCGCTCGCCGCGCTCCCCAGGACAAGAGCGAGGACGGCGCCCAGAATGCCCGCTGGGGTTCGCTTCCCTCCCGATGGGAACGACGGAGGTCCTTGGCGCAGGCGGCGATGACGGTCGAACCATGCGGCCCATGGCACGAGGAACCACAGCGCGAGACCAGTCCACGCGATCGTCCGCACCATGTCCGGTCCCGGCGTGGGCGGCGGCCCCGCCACGTCGCCCAGCCAGATCAGGGAAAGAAACGCGAGGAACAGGACGAAACCCCACGTTCCCCGCCGGTCGCGCGCCTTGGTCTGCACGGCATAGATCGCTACGGCCGCCACGTACATCGCGGTCTCGATCGTCACCTCGAGCGCCGGGTGGTTCCAGAGGCCGAGCCCGACGCGGGTGGAAATCCCCGGAGCGAGCTGGAGGTCGGGGCGATGGGTGATCCAGTCCAGGAACCAATGGCTGAAGACGGCGACGCCAAGCATGAGCGCGCCGATCCGGTATCGCTTCCGCGCCCCATAGACGCCTCCGATGAGCACCGCCCAGACGATCGCCATCAGGAGACTGTGCGAGATCGGGTAGGCATCGAACGCCAGCGGCGTCGCCTTCGTGGCGGCCACGTCGATGTGGAATCGCTCCAGACCCAGCAGCACGAGCGGCGGCCAGATGAGGTCGAGGAACTGCGCCCCGAAGATCAGGGTGCCGAGCGACATCTTCGGCGCGACCCGCTTCCCCGCAAGAGCGACCGCGAAGTGTCCGACGAACATCAGGGAAGATGAAACTCCACGGGCACGTCGATCCAAACCGGCACCGGAGTGCCGTGAAGGAGCGCGGGCTTGTAGACCCAGCGCCCGACGGCATCCGCCGCGGAGGCGTCGAGATAGTTCACGCTACGGACCACCTTTACATCCTGGACTCTTCCGCTCGCAGCGACCAGGACGCGCAAGAGGACCGTCCCTTCGATCTTTGCCTCCCGGGCCATCTCGGGATAGACGGGGGTGATCCGCGAGACGACTTCCGGCGGCGTGTCGTACGCCTGCTTGCTGGTGGCCTCAGGTATCGATCGATTGGCGATCCCCTGCACGAACCAGATGTCGGGTGGAGGCGCCAGCGATGGCGCCAACCCCCGGTGACGCATCGCGCTCTCGACGACGGGGAGCGCCTCCGGGTTTTGCGGATCGTAAGCCCACAGACACCAGGCCAGATCCGTCCGGAGCGTATCCGGTAGCCGGGCGGAAAGGGCGCCCTCCCCGGGCTTGAAGAGTGCTGCCGAAGACCCCTCGAGGGATACGAGCAGATCGATGCCGAGCGAGTCCTCCGACCAGTGGAGACGCAGCGTCGGCGGCGCTGCGCCGGGCCAGCCCGGGACGCGCACCCAGGAGCAGCCCGCGAGCATGCCCAGCAGACGGCGCAGCGCCTTGTCGGGTCGGGTGCGAAGCGGGACGACGTTTCGGAATGAGTCGGAGCCGACAACGAAGATCGTGCCCGTGTCGGAGCCGGCGGTCGTCAGTCGGTAGGCTGTCGGCGGCCTGCGGAGGAGTTGTGAAAACAGGTCTGGATCGGTGAGGTGGATCGAGCTGGATTTCGCCGGTTCCGGAGCCGCTGCCTTCTCGGGAGCGCAATTCCCCGTTCCGGCCGTCCCAAGGCCGATCACAGCAATGGCGAACGCGGTACGCAGCCCTTTCATTGCCGCAAATAGTGATCCGGCGGCAAGTCCCGGAGCGAGAAGGTCACGGGGACTTCGACCCAATCTTCGATCGCTGCGCCTCCACGCATCGCGGGGCGAAAGGTCAGGACGCTCACTGCGGCCCGGGCGGCCGTGTCGAGGCCGGGGACCGAGTGGACCACTTCGATCGCGCCCACCCGTCCGTCGGGGTCGACCCGTACGCGCAGGACGACGGTTCCTTCGATCCCAGCCATGCGCGCAAAGGGCGGGTATTCGGGCGAGACCTGACGGTCGAGCCGGGCATGCACGGTGGGAGGCTCGCTCTCCGTTGGTTGCGAAGACTGCAGCTCCAGAACCTGATTCAGGAACGCCAGAAAATCCGCCGGGGGCGTCATGGTGGGCTGCATCCTCAGGCGACGGAGCTCGTCGTGAACGAACGGCTGGACGTCCGCGTTTTCGGGGTCGAGGCCCCACAGGCACCAGGCGAGTTCCCCGTAGTCGCGGTCGGGAAGATCGCAGGCCGCGGTGCCTTCCCCGGGCACGGTCATCGTCGCCTTCATGGCCCGGAGCGAGATCAACAGATCGGCGCGGATGGAGTCGCTTTCGACCGAGAGACCCAGGGCGGGTGTCTCGGGTGAGGTCCAGCCGCGTGGCCACCGCATCCACGTGTACCTGGAAAGATCATCCACAAGGACGAAATAAGCCGCGGACGTTTCGATCGGCACCTCGCCCGTGATGACGAAGCAGTCGAGAGCCGATCCCCCGGCGAGGATCGCGGAATCGCACTGCGCGCTCCATGAGCCTTCCACGCGGAAGGCGTGCACATCGCCGATCGCCAGACTGTCGAACAGCCCTGGCGCCTTGAGCGTGCGCAACGGGGCGGCGGAAGCCGGCGCCGCCCAAGTAGCGACCGCCAGAGCCATGAGGGCTGTCCGGAGCGATAACGAAGCCGAACTCACGGGTGCTCCTTGAAGACGTTGGGGGGATTACGTGGAGTCTAGCGCTTCCCAGGTTCAACGGGGACACGAATCGGGGTGTGAATATGACACTGCGCGGGTGAAATCGACGACGCCCGTCGCCCGGCATGGACGAGTGATCGCTCTCAAACGAACTCGCCCCGGGGCGAGTTAACTTAAAGATTAACTGCCCTCGGGGCGATTCCGCTACCTGAGCTAGTGCGCGACCGGCTCCAGCGAGAGGTCCGCAATGCCCTTCTTCACTTCCTCCGCCGACTTGGCGAGCGCCGCCTTCTCGTCGGGCAGGAGCTCCAGCTCCACGATCTTCTCGAGGCCGCGCGAGCCGAGGATGGCGGGCACGCCGAGGAAGACGTCGCGGAAGCCGTATTCGCCCTGGAGGTGGCAGGCGACCGGGAGGAGCCGCTTCTTGTCGCGCAGGATGCCCTCGGCCATCTGCACCGCCGAGGCCGCCGGCGCGTAGAACGCGCTGCCGGTCTGGAGCAGCTTCACGATCTCGGCGCCGCCGTCGCGCGTGCGCTGCACGATCTCGGCGAGCCGCTCCTTGCCAATGAATTTCTCGACCGGGATGCCGGAGACGGTCGTGTAGCGGACCAGCGGCACCATCGTGTCGCCGTGGCCGCCCAGCACCATCGCCTGCACCTCTTCGATCGAGACGCCGATCTCCTGCGCGAGGAACGTGCGAAAGCGGCTGGAGTCGAGCACGCCCGCCATCCCCAGCACCCGCTCGCGCGGGAAGCCGGTGATCCGGAACGTGAGGTAGGCCATCACGTCGAGCGGGTTCGTGACCAGGATCACGAACGCGTTCTTCGCGTGATCGCGGATCGCCTCGGCCACGCCGCGGATGATGTCGGCGTTCGCCTTCAGCAGATCCAGGCGCGACATGCCCGGCTTCCGCGGAAGCCCGGCCGTCACGATGATGAGGTCGCTGCCGGCCACGGCGCGGATGTCGCCGCTGCCCTCGATCAGGGAGTCGTAGTGCCGCACGGGGCCGGCCTCGAGCAGATCGAGCGCCTTCCCCTTCGCGACGCCCTCGATGATATCGATGAGGGTGACGTCCCCGAGCTGGGCCTCGGCCGCGTACAGCGCGGCCGACGCGCCGACGTTGCCCGCGCCGACCACGGTGATCTTAGGCATGGGCCGCCTCGGTGGGCGCTCCGCCCGCGACCGCGGCGATGCCGCCGGCCGGCTCGATGGAGACCGTGACGTTGCCCTTGCCCCGGCGGCGGTACACCACCACGCCGGTCGCCAGGGCGAACAGCGTGTCGTCCTTGCCGCGCCCGACCAGAAGCCCCGGGCGATACACCGTGCCGCGCTGCCGGACGAGGATGCTCCCCGCCTTGACGCTCTCGCCGCCGAATCGCTTGACCCCCAGCCGCTGGGAATGCGAATCGCGACCGTTCTTGGAGCTGGATACGCCTTTCTTGTGAGCCATCTGCTTCTCCTTCCCTCCTGCTAGCCGACGATGTCGAGGATGCGCACGCGCGTGAGCGTATCCCGATAGCCGGTCTTCTTGCGGAACTTCTTCCGGCGCTTGAACACCCCGATGGTGACCTTCTTGCCGCGCTCCCTGCGGACGACCTCGCCCGTCACGGACGCGCCTGCCACGAGAGGCTGCCCGACCTGCACACCTGCCTCGTCGCCGATCAGGAGCACGCGGTCGAACGTGACCGGCGCCCCCGGCTCGAGGTCCATGTTGGGCAGGACGTGCTCCTCGCCCGGAAGAACCCGGTACTGGAGACCCTGTGCCTGGATGATCGCGTAACGGCTCATGACGTCAATACCCCCTTTGGCTCCCTGAGGCCGGACCTCAGCGTTCGTACTGCTTGGTGATTTCCTCGTACGTCCGGCCCCGGAAGAGCCGAATCTCGTTTCGGCGAAGCGACGGATCGTCCCGGATCTCGACGCGGTACCGGTACTGCTTCTCCAGCCGCCCCAATCGGTCGGCGTTCTGCTCCACCAGGTGGACCGCCACGTCCGGGTGCACGCGCAGGATCAGCTGCTTCTCCTTCGATCGCTGTCCCACGCGGCGCAGCATCCGCTCGATCTTCAGCGCGGCCGACTGCAGCGAGAGAACCTTCCCCAGCCCCTCGCACTCCGGACAGTCCTCGTTGAAGTAGTTCGCGAGGCTCGGCCGCTGGCGCTGCCGGGTCATCTCGATCAGGCCCAGCTCGCTCACGGCGAACGACTTGGTGCGCGAGCGGTCGCGCTTCAGGTGCTGGCGGAGCAGGTCGGACACCTGCTTCCGGTTCCCCTCGTCCTCCATGTCGATGAAGTCGAGGACGATGATCCCGCCCAGATCGCGAAGCCTGAGCTGGCGCGCGATCTCCGCCGCGGCCTCCAGATTCGTCTTCACGATCGTCTCTTCCTGGCTCTTCTTCCCGGTGAACCGCCCCGTGTTCACGTCGATCGCGACCAGAGCCTCGGTCTGGTCGATCGTGATGTAGCCCCCCTTCTTGAGCCACACCTTGCGGTCCATCGCCTTCTCGATCTCCGACTCGATTTCGAAATGGTCGAAGATGGGCGCCTCGCCCCGGTAGAGCTTCACCCGCGGCCGGAGCTCCGGCGCGTAGGTCGCGAGGTACTTCAGGATGCTCTTGTGCTCCTCTGGCGAGTCGATGACGAGCTGGTCCACGTCCTCGGTGAAGATGTCCCGGATCAGCCCCGTCGTGAACTCCATCTCCTGGTGGAGCAGCGCCGGCGCGCGCACGCGCTGGGCCTGCTTCTCGATCTTGGCCCAGAGCTGCTCGAGATACCGGATATCGCTCTGGAACTCCTTCTTCCCCTGCTCGGCCCCGACGGTGCGGACGATCACGCCCGCGTCCTTGGGGTGGATCTCGCGCATCAGCGTCTTCAGCCGGGCGCGCTCGGCGCGGTCCTCGATCTTCCTCGACACGCCGATGTGCTCGTGTCCCGGCATCAGCACCAGGAACCGTCCCGGCAGGGAGACCTGCGTCGTGACGCGGGGTCCCTTCGTCCCGATCGGCTCCTTCGTGATCTGGACGAGGACCTCCTGCCCCTTCTTCAGGGCATCCTCGATCCGGATCACCGGCTCGTCCCGGCGGCCGCCGCGTCCGCCTCCGCGGCGCGGCTCCTCCGCGTCCTCCTCTTCCTCGAACAGGTCGAGGTCCGATTCGGACGGCGTCAGATCCGAGGCGTGCAGGAACGCGCTCTTCTCCAGGCCCAGGTCCACGAAAGCCGCCTGCATGCCCGGGAGCACGGCGTTCACGCGCCCCTTGTAGATGTCTCCCACGCGGCGGACGGCTTCGGGCCGCTCCACCATGACTTCGACCAGCTGCTTCTCTTCGAGCAGCGCGATGCGCGTCTCAGACTTGCTCGCGTTGATGATGATCTCGCGGCGCATTCGACTCCAAGTTGGGGTCCGTGGCGTCCGCCGGGGGCTCGTCCGCTGGGACGGGCCGCCAGAACGCCGACTCCTCGAGCGCCTCGAGAGGCGTGAGGAGCGAGGTGCCGCGCTCCACCCACATGGCCTCGCGCGAGACCAAGAGGAGGCGCGGATCGAATTCGAACGAAGGCAGGAGGCTCTTGAACAGGAGATCCGGACGCAGGTAGCCGGGCGCCTGGAGCCGCGACGAGAGCCGGACCCCGAGCGTCGCTCCATCCTCCAGGAGGTCCAGCCCCCCGACGGCCGGGCGCGCGTTCACGGTGCGCCCCTTCTGCATGTGGCTGGACTTGAGGACCGGCCAGTCGGATGCCGCGCGGAAGCGCGCCACGCTCTCCTCCAGCTCGCGGCGCACGCGGTGCACCTCCTCGCCCCGGGCCAGGCGGTCCATGAGATAGCCCGTCAGCGCCACGTTCCAGTCGGCGCGGCCGATCGCGGCCATCAGCGATTCCGACGACTTCGCGAAGGGACGGCCGTCGACGATCGTGATCCCCTCCGGCAGGATGTCGTTCATCGCGAGGACGGCCGACCAGGGGCAGGCCTGGGCCAGCTCCAGGTCGAAGTACTCCCCGCGGCTCGTCGCGCCCAGCGGGAGCGGCGGTCCATAGGCGATCTTGGCGTGGCGGTTGAACCCCTGCGAATAGGCGATCGGCACCTTGGCCACGCGGATCGCGCGATCGAAGATGCGGACCAGGTCGAGATGCGACGTGAAGCGGGCGATGCCCATCTTCTCGAACGCCACACGGTAGCGGGTCCCCTGCGTTCCGCGCGCGGCCACCGTGGGCCAGGCGCGCCGGCGGCGGCCGTAGCGGAGATCCGACGGGGCGTAGCCGTTGCCGTTGCCATTGCCGGCCGCGGGCTTCGCCGGTTCGGACGCGGGCGGCGCTGCCGGTTCCGGCGCCGGCGGGGCCTTCATGGCTTCGATCGGAGCCGACTGCAGCTCCTGGACGCGCGCCTCGATGTCGGCGGTCGTGATCTCGGCCGGCACCGCGAACGCGAGCGAGTCGGGATCCTTCCCCTGGCCCGGCGCGAGCTGGAGCGAGACCCGCCGCCCCTCGCGCGCCTTCGGCGTGAAGCAGGGCGCGCCGCAGCGGTAGCAGGCGTGGTCGCGGCAGTCGGGCGTGAGGGCGGCCGCGTAGGCCTTGGCGCGCTCGGCGATCAGGAACTTCTTCACCACCGGGGTCCGGATGTGGTCCCAGGGGAGCGTCTCCTCCAGGTCGCGCGGGCGCAGGTAGACGGCGGGGTCCATGCCGACCTGCTCGAACGCGCGCATCCAGAGGTCGAAGTCGAAGCACTCCGACCAACCGTCGAACCGCGCGCCCAGGCGCCACGCCGCCTCCAGCGCGTCGGCGGTGCGCACGTCCCCGCGCGCGAAGACCCCCTCGAGGAACGCGGTCTTCGGGTCGCGCCACTTGAGGCGCACGTTGCCCATGCCCCGGAAGCCCGTCTTCAGCCGGTCGATCTTCCGCCAGAGGGTCTCCATGTCGTCCTGGATCTCCCACTGGAACGGCGTGTGCGGCTTCGGAACGTGCGGCGAGATCCCCACGTTGAAGTGCATGCGCTTGTTCCCGCCGCGCGCCCACTCCTGGGACTTCCGAAGCGTCTCCGCGATCCCGTCCACGTCCTCGTCCATCTCGGTGGGCAGGCCGATCATGAAGTAGAACTTGATGCCGCCCCACCCCTGGTCGCGCGCGAGCTTGACCGAGTACTCGAGCTCCGCCTCGTCGATCCCCTTGTTGATCACGTCGCGCATCCGCTGGGTGCCCGCCTCGGGGGCGAAGGTGATGCTGCCCTTCCGTCCCTGGCCGATCTTGTCGGCCACCGACGGCGCGAGCGTGCCCACGCGCGTCGAGGGGAGCGACACCGAGACGCCCAGCTCGTTCGTGAAGCGGTCCAGCTCGTGCAGCACCACGGGGAGCTGCTTGTAGTCGGTGGTCGACAGCGAGAGGAGCGAGACCTCGTCCCATCCCGCGTGCACGATCCCGCACTGCACTTCCTTCGCCACCTGGTCCGCGCGCTTCTCGCGCAGCGGGCGGTTCATGTAGCCGGCCAGGCAGAAGCGGCAGCCGCGCGTGCAGCCGCGCATCACCTCGACGCCGAGGCGGTCGTGCGTGATCTCGGTCGGGGAGATGAGCGGCTTCTCCGGGACGTAGCTCGGATCGAGCGAGGGAACGAAGCGGAAGCGCGGGCGCGCGACCGGCGTGCCGGGGAGCGGCTCCCGCGCGACGAAGCCCCAGGGATTGCGCACCTCGGCGAAGAGCGCGGGCACGTAGACACCCTCGAGCGCGGCCATGCGGCGCAGCGCCTCGGCGCGCGGCATCTTCGTCCGGCGGCGCTCGGCGGCGATGTCGCAGAGCTCCATCATGACCTCTTCGCCGTCGCCCACGACGAAGGCGTCGATAAAGGGCGCGATCGGCTCCGGGTTCACCGTGCAGAGGCCCCCCGCGATCACGATCGGATCGTCCTCGCGGCGGTCCTTCGTGCGGAGCGGCATCCCGGCGAGGTCGATCATCGTGAGCACGTTGGTGTAGGCCAGCTCGTACTGCAGCGAGAAGCCGATCAGGTCGAACGCGCGCGCGGGCGTGCGCGACTCGAGCGAGTAGAGGGGAATCCCCTCCGCGCGCATCAGCTTCTCCATGTCGCCCCACGGCGTGAAGCAGAGCTCCGCGAGCCCGTCCTCGCGGCGGTTGATCAGGTGGTAGAGGATCTTCAGCCCGAGATAGGACATCCCGATCTCGTAGAGATCCGGGAAGCAGAGGAGCACCCGGACCGAGGCCTTCGAGGGGTCCTTTCGGAGGGCGTGGAGGAAGCTACCCGTGTACCGGCTCGGCTTGGTGACCGTCGGCAGGTAGGCCTCGTCCAGCAGTCGCAGTTTTTCCATGTCCCCCTCCGGGAGGAAGCGGTCAGCAAGCAGTTGGGTCAACGAAGTTTATGGCAAACCGGGCGCACCCGGCCCAATTTGCCAAGTCGCAGAATCTATCACACCGGCGGGGCAGCCGCAACCCGCGTCGAGAACGCGGGTTCCGGGGCGCCGGGAAGCCCTCCGTGGGCGAAGGCGAGCGACAGGATCCAAGAAGGGGCGGCCACCTCGAGCGCGGAGGCGGCTTCGAGGAGGGTGCTCCCCGTCGTGGCGACGTCGTCCACGAGCAGAACGGCGCGGGAATGAAGGAACGGCGCGGCGCCGGGCGCGAGGGTGAAGGCGCCCTCCACGTTCTTATGGCGCGCGCTCGCATCGGTCCGGGCTTGCGGCGGCGTGTCGAGCCGGCGCACCAGCGCCGGAAACACCGGAATCCCCCACGTGACGCCGGCGGCCCCGGCGAGGAGGGACGCCTGATCGAAGCCGCGCCACGCGCGCCGCGCGGGATGGAGCGGCGCGGGCACGAGCGCGTACTCCCGCCACGCCGGCGTGCCGCGCCCGGGCGGCTCCGGCAGAAGAGACGCCAGCCAGCGATGGGCCTCGCGCGCGCCCGAGTACTTGAAGGCCCGGACGATGCGATCGAGCGGCGGCTCGAAGGCGGGCCCCGCCAGAAGGAGCCGCTCCGATCCGTGGCGCGGGCAGCCTCCGCCCGGACGCGCGGCCTCGATTCCGTCCCCCTCCTGCATGCAGCGAAGGCAGAGCACGGTCCCCGTGCGCGGTACCCGCGCGTCGCAGGCGTCGCACACCGCGGCGCCGCGCGGGAGCGGGCCGCCGCATCCCAGGCAGGAGCGGCCCACGAGGAAGTCGAGGGCGTCCCCGGCGAAGGCCCGAAGCGCAGTACCCCCGCCGCCCGGCCGAGGGCGCACCGAAGTCATCCGAGCGCCTCGCGCATCGCGCGGCGCGGCGCGGGGTCCCCCGTCCAGAACTCGTAGGAGAGAGCCCCCTGCTCCACCAGGAGCGCGAGCCCGTCTTCGAACCGGATTCCCATCGTCCGCGCCTCCTCGCGCGCGGCCCGCGCGCGCGAGCCGTAGTTCAGGTCGAGAACCGCGCCGCCGGGCGACACCCTTCCCCACCAGCGGCGCTCCTCCGCCGCGACCTCCTCGACGGAGACCGCGCGCACCAGGAAATCGAACACGCCCGAGGACTCGCCGGCGCCGCCCCAGGGGGCGGTGTCGACGCGAGCGTCGGGGCCCGCGACCTGGCGCGCCGCCGCGGCCACCGCGGCCGCGCGCTCCGGCGTGCGGTTCACGATGGTGACCGCCGCGGCGCCTCCCGAGGCGAGTGCTGCGGCGACGCTCCGCGAGGCGCCTCCGGCGCCCGCGACGAGGACCCGCGCGCCGGCCGCCGGAATCCTCAGGGCCGCGAGCCACGCGAGCAGGCCGGGCCCATCGGTCGCGTCGGCCTCCCAGCCCTCCGCCGCCCATCGCAGCGTGTTCGCGGCCCCGGCGGCGCGAGCCCCGGCGGTCGCCGAGATCGAAAGGCGGAGCGCCTCCTCCTTGTGCGGGAGCGTCACGTTGAGTCCGGCGAAGCCCGCGGCGTGGAGCCCGGCCAGCGCCTCGGCCAGCCGCGGGGGCGGAACGTCCAGCGCCACGTAGGCGGCGTTACGCCCCGCCGCGCGAAACGCGGCGTTCTGCATGGAGGGGGAGAGCGAGTGGGCGACGGGGTGCCCGATCACGGCGTAGAGCCGCGTCGCGGCGTCGATCGGCTTCTTCAGACCGGGGGAGGCGTCCCGGCGGGCTCGCCCGCGGCCGGCACGGCCGGGGACTCGGGAGCGAAGCCGCTGACCGGCTCGGACTCCAGCCCGCCCGCTCCGGCCTCGGGATGCCGCTTCGCCCGCACCGCGAGGATCCGCAGCATCGCGAGCGAGACCGCGATCAGCGCCACGCTCAGGAGCTGGTTGATGTTGAACGTAAGCCCGCCGAGCGTGCCCAGCACGGCGGTCTCGTCGTAGTAGCGCGTGAAGTCGATCAGGAACCGAAGTCCCGCGTCCATCGCGATGTAGCTCCAGAAGAGCCAGCCGTCGAAGCGGTGCCTCTTGTCCAGGGCGAGCAGAACGAAGAAGAGGAGAAAACCCGCCCCCGACATATAGAGCTGCGAGGGGTGGAGCGCTTCGTGCGGAAAGACCGCGCTGGAGTAGGACTCGGGCGGGAACGTGATCCCCCACGGAAGCTTCGTCGGAAGCCCGTAGCAGCAGCCGTTCATGAAGCAGCCGAGGCGGCCGATGCCGACGCCCAGCGCCATGCTCGGCGCGGCGGCGTCCCCCACCCTCCAGACCGAGAGCCCCGCGCGCCGCACATAGAGGATCCCGCCGGCGATCGCGAGCGCGTAGCCGCCGTACAGGATCAGCCCCCCCTCCCACAACCGGAAGATCGCGATCGGGTCGGTCTTGTACTCGTCCCAGTGGGTCGCCACGAACAGGAGCCGCCCGCCCACGATGGCGAGAACGAGGAGCCAGAGCGACAGCGTGCTCAGCTTGTCTTCGGGAAGCCCTCGCGCGCGGCCGCGCGCGAGGAAGAGCTGGATCGCGGCCAGGAAGGCGATCGCGAGGAGGAGCCCATAGCTGTGGATCGCGAACGAGCCGAACTTCACCACGGTTGGATGCACGGATCTCCCCGGGTCAGTACTCGCGCCACCGCATGGCGATGTTCTGGATCAGGCCAATCTGCAGGAAGCTGGTCAGGAGCGAGGTGCCGCCGTAGCTCAGGAGCGGAAGCGGCAGCCCGGTGACGGGAGCGAGCCCCACGGTCATGCAGACATTCACGAGGACATGGTACAAAAAGATGGCGGTCAATCCAATGGCCAGGAGGCTGCCGAACCGGTTCCGGGACCGGTGGGCGATCTTGATCCCCCGGTAGATGAGCAGAAAGTAGAGGAGCGTGACGATCCCCGCCCCCAGGAACCCCGTCTCCTCCCCCACGACGGAGAAGATGAAGTCGGTGTGCTGCTCGGGGAGGAAGGCGAGCGCCTTCTGGCTGCCGTGCAGGAATCCCTTCCCCAGCGCCTGCCCCGACCCGATCGCGATCTTCGACTGGATGATCTGGTAGCCCGCGCCGTAGGGATCGGCCGCCGGATCGAGGAACGTGGAGATGCGCTGGCGCTGGTAGGGCTGGAGATGGTTCCAGACCTGCGGCGTCACGATCCCCACGACGAGGTTGATCGCCACGACGAGGAGGATCGGCATCAGTCGCAGCCGCGAGCGGTAGAGGACCGCCGAGAGCACGGCGGCGAAGACGATCCACGCCGGAAGGTAGAAGGATGCCGCCACGTTGATCAGCGGGCTCACGAGGAGGAACAGGTAGAGGATCGGGAGCCCCGCCCAGTAGAGCATCGTGAAGAGGATCGTGAGAAAGGTGACCGACGTCCCCAGGTCGGGCTGCTTCAGCACGAGGAGGAAGGGCACCCCGGCCACGACGCACGGCTTCACCAGGGAGCGGAGCTGCGTCAGGTCCAGGCGCCGCTCCGAGAGGAAGTTCGCGAGCAGCACCACCGTCGCCACCTTCGCGAGCTCGGAGGGCTGGAACTTGAACGGACCCCAGCCCAGCCACCGCTGCGCCCCGAGCCCCACGTGCCCGATGAAGAGGGTGAGCACGAGCAGGACGAGCCCCATGGCGTAGAGAAGCCAGGCGCTCCGCCCCATGTAGATCCGGTAGGGCACCGCCGCCGCGAGGGCCCCTCCGCCGAGCGCGACCGCGAGCCAGATGAGCTGCTTGAGATAGAGCCCGTGCTCGGTCGCGGCCGAGGGCATCGAGGTCGCGCTGAAGACGAACGCGATCCCCACGAGCGCCAGGGTGACGGTGGCGAAGAGGAGCGGGCGGTCGACGTCGCCAGGCGTCCGGAGGCTGGCCATGTCAGCGGCTCGCCACGACCCGCACGCTCTCGGCGGCGGCGGGGTGGAAGTAGGCCTGCATGATCTTCTGCGCGATCGGCGCGGCCGCGGTGCTCCCGTGGCCGGCGTTCTCGACGAGCACCGCCATCGCGATCCGCGGACTCTCGACCGGCGCGAAGCAGATGAAGAGCGCGTGGTCGTTCCCGTGGGTCTGCGCGGTGCCGGTCTTCCCCGCCACGCGCACCGAATCGACCTTGGCGGCATAGCCGGTTCCGTGCGGATCGGAGACGACCGCCTCCATCGCGGCGCGCACCGTGGCGGCGTATGCCGGCGGGATCGCGACGTGCATCCCCGTGGAATCGGCGAGCGGGACCGGACGCCCATCCTCGTCCACCTCGCGAACCAGGTGGGGGCGGACCAACGTGCCGCCGTTGGCGATCAACGCGGCCATCTGGGCGAGCTTGATCGGCGTGAGCGCGATCTCCCCCTGGCCGATCGCGAGGTTCAGGACGAGCCCGCGGCTCCAGCGACCCGCGCCGTAGTGCTTGTCGTACCACGCCACGTCCGGAAAGAGCCCGCGCCGCTCTTGCGGGAGGTCGATCCCCGCGCGATCGGAGACGTGCAGCTCCTTCATGAAGTCGGAGAGGCGCTCCAGGCCGAGACGGATTCCCAGCTGGTAGAAGTAGACGTCGCAGGAGCGCGCGACGGCGTCGCGCAGCGCGAGCGTGCCGTGGCCGTGGGGGTCCCAGCAGTGGAAGGAGCGGCGGCCGAACTGGAACGCGCCGTCACAGGTCTCGCGGAACGTAGTGCCGGGCTGAATGGCGCCGGTCATGAGCCCCGCCAGCGCGACGAACGGCTTCAAGGTGGAGCCCGGCGGATAGGCTGCCTGGATCGCACGGTTGAAGAGCGGGAAGTTGCCCCCTTCGCTCAACAGCGCCCAGCGTGCCTGGCTGATCCCGGTCGAGAATTCGTTGGGGTCATAGTTGGGCTTGCTCGCCAGGGCCAGGACCTCCCCCGTGCGCGGATCCATCACGACCGCGGCGCCGCGCGCGCCGGGCTGGAACGCCTGCTCGGCCGCCCGCTGCAGATTCGCGTCGATCGTGAGCGTGAGCGCCGCGCCGCGCTTCGGCAGCACCGGGCGGCGCTCCCCCAGGAGCGCGGCCTTCCGCCCCATGGCGTTCACCTCGACGAAGCGCTTCCCCGAGATGCCGCGCAGGATCTTCTCGTACTGCCGTTCGATGCCCATCTTGCCGATGAGGTCCCCGCTCAGATAGTCGGCGCGCTCGGGGTCCTCCAGCTCCTTGTCGGAGACCTCGCCCACGTACCCGAGGAGGTGCGAGGCCATCTCTCCGAGGGGGTAGCGCCGGAGCGGCTCGAACTCCACGTCCACCCCCGGAAGCTCCGACTCGTGCTCGGCGATATAGGCGACGGTGGTCCGGTCCACGTTCCGCTTGAGGCGCACCGGCAGGAACGTCTGGCGCCCGTCCTTCCGCACCTTGTCGCGCAGGAGCGCCGGCTCCACCTGGAGGATCTCCCCCAGACGGCGCACGGTGTCGTCCAGGCGCGCGGGGGTGTCGACGTAGGTCTTGTCGTAGGGGTCCAGGGTGACGGTGAAGGAGGGGATGTTGTCGGCCAGGAGGAGCCCGTTGCGGTCGCGGATCTCCCCGCGCGGGGCCACGATCACCTCGACGCGGATCCGGTTCTCCTCGGAGAGCTCGCGGTACTTGGACCCCTGCAGCACCTGCATCGTGAACAGGCGCAGGAGCACGAGCGCGAACACCACCGCCACGGCGATGGAGAAATGGCGCTCCCGGTGGCGCGCCCCGGTCAGCGATTCGGGGTCGAACGGCACGCTACGTCTCGTCGACGAGAAGGGGGCGCTTCCAGACGTTCTCGACGAGGGCGAGGATGACGATGACCACGAGCGCCGTGTAGAGCGCCGAGGGGAGCGCGATCGTGAGCATCTGCTTCAGGAAGAGCGCCAGGTCGCCGAGCGACGCCGCGGCGAAGTAGACGACGTCGTGCGCCAGCATGGCGAAGAGGAAGAAGGCGAACCGAACGCCCGCGTTGGCGCGGTGGACCCGGAACCCAGCTTTGGCCACGGCAAATCCCACGATGGTCTTGGAGAGCGCGTTCAGGCCCAGCGGGCCGGGCGCGTCCAGGTCCTGGATCAATCCGACCAGGAATCCCCCGGCGGTGCCGGCGATGGGCCCGCGCATCCATCCGAGATACACCACGAAGGCGACGAGGAGGTCGGGGCGGATCCCCGCGATCTCGAAGCGGTAGAGGAACGTGGCCTGGAGGATCATGGCGACCACGAGGACGGCGATGTCGCGGACGCTCTTCATCGGAGCGCCCTGGCGGCGAGCGACTCGGCCGGCGCCGCGGCCGCAGCGGCGCGGCGCAGCGAGTCGGCGGCGGCGCTGTCCGCGGCCGTCGGGTAGAAGTCGGCCGGCACCGTTCCTCCGCGCGCCGACGGCACGTAGATCAGCACCTCCTCGAGCTTCCGGAAGTCGACGGCCGGATCGACGACGATCTCCTTCGTGAGCCCGTTCGGTTCGAGGCCCACGCGCTCCACGGTGCCGATCCGGACGCCTGCCGGGAAGATGCCGCCGAGGCCGGAGGTCAGGACCTGGTCCCCCGGCTTCACGTCCTCCTGGGAGGAGACGTAGAGGAGATCGAGCGTCGGGCGGTCCCCGTATTCCCAGCGGACGACGCCGTCCACGCGCGAGCGCTCGATCCGCGCGGCCACGGCGCAGTCGCGATGGAGCAGCGTGAGCACGCGGGCGGCGTGCCGCGACGTCCGCTCGATCCGCCCCACGAGCCCGTCGGGGGTCAGGATCGCGCGGTTCGCCTCGATCCCCTCGGCGTCTCCCTTGTCGAGGGCGAGGCTGCCGCCGAGGCGGTCGAGCGACCGGCCCACGACGTGCGCGGAGACGAGATCGTAGGGGTGACGCTCGGCCAGGTGCAGGAGGCGGCGTAGGCGATCGTTCTCCCCGCGCTCGGCCCGGGTCTCGTCCAATTCGATGGTGAGGCGCGCCACGCGCTGGCGCAGGCGCTGGTTCTCCCAGTAGACCGCGACGCCGCGGTCCACCCAGCCGACGACGATCTCAGCCGGCGCCAGGAGGGTGTGCTGGAGGAACCAGACGGTCCGGGCCTGGGACTTCGGCCCGAGCAGCATGAGCGTCAGCGAAGCGGAGACTGCGACGACGAAGACGGTCCAGTCAGTCCGGCGTGTGAACAGGTACCGCAGCATCGGGACTCACGCCCGAGGCTCAGTCACGCACCACCGACATGAGCACCTTCTCGTATTGGGTGGGGTCGTCGAGGATCTTGCCGGTCCCCAGCACCACGCAGGAGAGCGGGTCTTCCGCGACCGTGATCGGAAGATTCGTGGCCTCGCGTAGAAGCATGTCGATGCCGCGCAGGAGGGAGCCGCCTCCCGTCATGACGATGCCGCGGTCGACGATGTCCGAGGCCAGCTCGGGCGGCGTCTTCTCCAGGGACTGCATCAGGGCGTCGACGATCTGCTGCAGCGGCTCGCTCAGCGCCTCGCGCACCTCGACGGACGAGATCTTCATCGTCTTCGGGATGCCGGCCACCAGGTCGCGCCCCTTGATCTCCATCTCCTCCTCCTGCTCGAGGCGGAAGGCGGAGCCGATCTTGATCTTGATCTGCTCGGCGGTCTGCTCGCCGATCAGGAGGTTGTAGGCCTTCTTCACGTACTGGACGATCGCTTCGTCCATCTCGTCGCCGCCGACGCGGATCGACTGCTGGTTCACGATCGAGTTGAGCGCCATGACCGCGATCTCGGTCGTGCCGCCGCCGATGTCGATGATCATGTTCCCCGACGGCTTGCCTACCGGCAGCCCCACGCCGATGGCCGCGGCGATCGGCTCGGGGACCAGGAGCACCTCGCGCGCGCCCGCGTGCTGCGCCGAGTCCTGCACGGCGCGCTTCTCCACCTCGGTGATGCCCGAAGGAACGCAGATGATGATGCGGGGGCGCACCCAGGTGCGGCGGCGGAGGGCTTTCTGGATGAATTCGCGGAGGAGGTCTTCGGTCTTCTCGAAGTCGGCGATCACGCCGTCCTTGAGCGGCCGCACCGCGACGATCTCGTCGGGCGTGCGGCCCAGCATGCTCTTCGCTTCCTTGCCCACCGCGATCACGCGGTTCGTGGTGCGGTCCACCGCCACGACGGAGGGCTCGTTCAGGACGATCCCCTTGCCGCGGAGGTAGACGAGCGTATTGGCGGTGCCCAGGTCGATCGCGACGTCGTTCGAGAACACACCCATCACCTGGTCGAGAAACATCCGTGCCTCCCGAACGCTATCGTGCAAGGTGGCAGGCTGGGCCGCCGCCGCTTCCCGTCGTCAGCCACCCCCCCAAAAACACTCAAGTCGGCGACCCCGTTGGCGAACCGTGCGGGCACAGCAAGCGTTGAGGTACGAAGCGAACGCAAGGTATCAAACGCACTACAGAGGCGCAAGCCCGGATTCTCCACGGAAGCCGCGTTGACAGGCTGGGATACGGATGCTAGCGTCCGCCGAGGGACGAGTGTGGCCCGCGACGTGACAGGGAGGGTATCGGCCATGGCGGGATCGAACTTGAGGTTCCTCGGAAACATCGCCCTTCTTTTCCTGCTGGCGGCTCCCGCCGCCCTCGCCGCCCCGCCCCCGGGCGGGTCCGCGTCCGACCGGGATCGCGACACGGGGCGCCAGCCGAAGATCGACGAGATGAAGACGCTCGGCGTCGACCGGAACCTCGCGTCCTTCGCGGGAACGGTCCTGGACGTGAACAACCGGCCGATCGGCGGGGTCCAGGTCTCGCTCTTCATGGGCGGCGACGTGGTCGGCCGCGCGGTGACTGAGTCCAACGGGGATTACGAGCTCCGCGCCCCCTACGACCCCTCGAACGACGTCACGGTTCTCCTCTGGTTCGTCGCTCCCGACCGGACGCTGATGCCCAAGGAGCTGGTCATCCAGGAGTCGAAAGCCAGTCTCGAGAACGGCCTCATCTCCAAGTGCGTGCCGCGGGCGACCCTCTCGCCCGGGCGCCAGTTCCGGGTCTACCTGTTCGACAGCGACAGCCGGAACAAGGAGCTGGCCGAGTCGGGCTGCCTGCCCTAGGCAGGCTCTCGAGAAGCCTCGAGCGGGGCCGCCCGAGGCGAGGTCAGGCGGCCCCGCGATGCAGACGCTCCAGCGCCCGTTCGGTCACCTGCTTCCGCTCGCGCACCATCTCGGCGATGTCCGCCGGCAGCTCCCGCCGCAGCAGCTCGTCGTAGATGTAGCGCGCCCGCCCCGGGTTATTGAGGGCGCGGCGCTCGATGTCCGCGCTCCGCAGAAGCGCGAGCGAGGCGGCGTGCCGCTCGGGGTAGCTCCGCCCGTAGGCCTCGTAGGCGCGGCTCGCCTCGCTGGGCCGTCCCAGCTCCTCGAAGCCCCGCGCCACCCGTAGCTGCTCCACGGGGGGCAGCACCGCCGACAGGCCGAGCAGCCGCCGCATCTCCTCGTAGGCGTCGCACGCCGGCTCGATCGCGCCGCGCTTCAGCCACGCCTGGATCGCCTCGATGAACCGGTCCCCCGCCTTCCCGTCCTGGTGCACCACGCGTAGAAGGCGCGCCGCGTGCGCCAGCGCCTCGGGGTCCCGCGGGCGCGCCACGAGGTAGCCCTCGTATTCCCCCAGCGCGGCGTACCACTCCCCCCGCTCGGAGTAGCGGGCGCCCCGCGCCAGGCGGTGCTCCAGCCGGCCCTCGGGGACGAGCCCCATCACGAGGCCGAAGAAAGCTCCGAAGAGCGCCCCGCCCAGGTGCGCCACGAGGGCGGTCTCCGAGGCCGCCCCCGAGAGGAGAAAGACCCCGGAGAGCAGGAACCAGAGTCCGATTCCCACCAGCGCGGGCAGCGTCACGCGGGCCGGGCGGACCGTGCCGTGCAGGAAGAGCACCGTCACCGAGACGAACCGCAGGCGCGCGAAGTAGAGGCGCACCGCGAAGAGGCCCATGAGCCCCGACACGGCTCCCGAGGCGCCCACGATCGGCACCGCGGCCAGCTCGGGCGTGAAGGCGAGGATCGCCGCGGCCTGGGCCAGGTTCGCGAGCCAGCCGCAGGCCAGGTAGGCCACCAGGTACCGGACCGTCCCCAGCCTCGACTCGATCGCAGGGCCGAACACCGACAGGAAAACCATGTTTCCGAGGAGGTGGAGGAATCCGGTGTGCAGGAAGAGCGAAGCGAGGGCCGTCGGGATGGTGGGGTCGGCGGCCTTGAAGGACATGGCATAGAGCGCCTCGACGTTCCCCCCGCTCACGAGGATCGCTCCGAAGGCCGCCACGTTCAGGAGCACCAGCCCGAGCGTCGCCAAGGGGGTCCCCCGGACCCGGGCGTCGGTCCCGACCGGCAGCCAGTAGAAGTAGTACATCGGCTTAGAAATAGCACGACCAGCCCCTTGAAGGCAGCCCTTCTCGTTCTCTAAACTACCGGGCGCCGAAATCGGTATCGCCGCACCTCCGCGCACGCCGGCTCCCGGCACGCCGCCACCACAAAAAGGAAGGCCATGGAAAGCGTCACCCATACCGGTATGGACATGGGCACCGAGCTCCAGAAGGAGCTGGACCCGCTCGAAAACGCCAGGCTCCAGTTCGAAGAGGCTGCCGCCCGGCTCAAGCTGGATCCCTCCTTCCTCCAGATCATCAAGGAGCCGCGCCGCGCCACCATCGTCAAGCTCCCGGTCCACATGGACGACGGGACGTTCCGCGTGTTCACCGGGTACCGGGTCCAGCATTCGATCATCCGCGGCCCCGCCAAGGGCGGGATCCGCTACCACCCGGACGTCACCCTGGAAGAGGTCATGGCGCTCGCCGCGTGGATGACCTGGAAGTGCGCCGTCGTCGGCATTCCCTTCGGCGGCGGGAAGGGCGGGATCCAGTGCGATCCCTCGAAGATGTCGCTCGGCGAGCTGGAGCGGCTCACGCGGCGCTACACCGCCGACATGATCGACGTGATCGGGCCCGAATCGGACGTCCCCGCCCCCGACGTGAACACCGGCGAACAGACGATGGCCTGGATCATGGACACCTACTCGATGCACGCGCGCCACACGGTGACGTCGGTGGTCACCGGAAAGCCGCTGGCGCTGGGCGGCTCGGCGGGACGCCGCGAGGCCACCGGCCGCGGCGTCCTCTTCTGCATCCGCGAGGCCGCGAAGCGGATCGGGCTCAATCTGAAGGGCGCCAAGGTCGTCGTGCAGGGATTCGGCAACGTGGGCTCGGTGGCGGCGGACCTGCTGGCCAAGGACGGCGCCCGGATTGTGGCGGTCAGCGACGTGCACGGCGGCGTGCAGAACCCGGCCGGTCTCGACATGCCGGCGCTCCTGAAGCATCTCGCCATGACCAAATCGGTCGCCGGCTTCTCGGGCGGAAAGCCGATCCAGGGAAAGGCGATCCTCGAGGTCCCCTGCGACATCCTGATTCCCGCGGCGCTGGAGAATCAGATCACCCACGCCAACGCGGGCAAGATCAAGGCTCGGATTATCGCCGAAGGAGCGAACGGCCCCACGACGACGCGCGCCGACAAGATCCTGAACAAGGCGGGCGTATTGGTCGTGCCCGACATCCTCGCCAACAGCGGCGGCGTGACCGTCTCCTACTTCGAATGGGTCCAGGACCGGCAGGGACTCTTCTGGCGCGAGGAGGAAGTGAACGACCGCCTCGAGCACATCATGGTGCAGGCCTTCCACGACGTCGCCTCGATGGCGGACGAGCACAAGGTCTCGTTCCGCGTCGCCGCGTTCATGCTGGCGATCAAGCGCGTGGTGGATGCGATTCAGCTGCGGGGGGTGTATGCATGATCCGCGCCGCTTGCGGCGCGGAAAGCGGCGCGGGCACTGAGGGATGGGCAGCCTACGAAACGACGCCCTCTTCGTAGAAGAGTCTGCCCTTGGCCAACGTCGCCCGAGCCCCGAACGGCACGGGATAATTTCTCGGCCCGTGGCCGGCGCAGAGGCCGGACCAGGCGGGTACCCGCATCGGCTTCAGGTGATCGGTCAGGACCTCCCGCAGGCGAAGCTCGCGATAGCCCTTCCGCGGCAGGCAGCGGGTGAAGTCGCCGAGGACGATCCCGCGCACCCCCTTCATCCAGCCCCCCTGGCTCAAGGCGCAGAGCATCCCGTCCACCTTGTACGGGGGCTCGTTCACCTCTTCGAGGAAGAGGATGCATCCCCGCAGCGCGGGCAGGTGCCCCGCGGCCGCCGCGTAATGGACGAGCGCCAGATTTCCTCCCATCACGCACCCGCGCGCCATTCCCGAAGCGCCGTCCACGCGCCGCGGGGCGGCGAACGTGCGCACCCGCTCCGAGGGCATCGGCTGGGTGAGCCAGGCGAGAAGGCGGGCGAGCTCGGTTCCCCTCCTGGCACCCAGCCCGTGCAGGTTGGGTCCGTGCAGCGTGCGCACGCCCGCGTGGCGCGCGATCCCCAGGTGGAGGAAGGTGGCGTCGGAGAACCCGGCGAACAGCTTGGGATCGCGGCGCAGCGCGCTCCAGTCGACGCCGGAGCCGAGACGCATGGCGCCGTAGCCGCCCCGCGCCATGAGGACGCACCGGATGTCGGGATCGCGGAACATCCGGTTCAGGTCGTCCAGCCTCGCGCGGTCGGAGCCGGCCAGGTGGCCGCGGCGGTCGCGCACGTGCTTGCCGAAGACGATCCGGAAGCCCGCCTCCTCGAGGACGCGAGCGCCTGAGACGAGGGCGCGTGGGAGCACCGGTCCGGAGGGCGCGACGACCCCGATCCGGTCTCCCGGACGGAGCCTCGGCGGGGCGATCGGCTTCAACGCGGAATGCGGGGCGGCGGCGAGCCCGTCATCCCGGCCGCTTCCCCTCCCCGACGCGCCAGCATTCCCACGAGCCGTTCCTCCAGCTGTTTTGCGGACGTCGTGCTTCCCCGGTTCCCGTTCGTGATCACGGCGAAGGCGATCCGCTCGCCCGACGCCGAGGTCACGTATCCCGAAAGGCTGCTCACGTTGGTCAGCGTGCCCGTCTTCGCGCGCAGGTTCGCCCCCGGATCGAGTCCCGGAAATCGCCGCCTCAGGGTTCCGTTCTCCCCGGGGCCCGCGAGCCCCTCCCGAAAGGGAGCCGCCAGGGTCGAGTCCCGATGCATCGCGACCAGCCACGCCGCGAGCGCGCGCGCGGTGGCGAGATTCTGAGGCGAGAGGCCCGAGCCGTCCACCAGGGAGAGATCGAGCGTGTCGACCCCGGCGCCGGCCGCGGCGCGGCGCGCCTCGATGAGGCCCGCCGCGCGCCGCTTCTCGCGCGCCGACGGATCGAGCAGGTGCAGCAGCGCATCCGCTTCGGCGTTCAGGCTGAGCGCGTGCACGACGCCGATCATGGCGGACGCCGGCGGAGACAGGAGCGTCAGGACCGCCGATGTCCGATCGCGCCGCACCGCCGCCCATCCGGTATCGGCCGCCGCCGCGCGTTCCCGAGCGGCGCCCTCCTTGCCGGAGGCGCCCCCCTTGCCGGGGGCGCCCCCGCTCCCGCCGGCCCCGCCGAGAAGCCCCGCGCCGAGCGTCTCGCGCGGAACGAGCCGCACCTCCGCGCGCTTCACCTCGATCCCCGCCCGCCTCATCGCGCCAAGCAGCCAGAGCCCGGCGGCCGAGTCGGGCTCGGGCACCGAGAGCTGCTTCTTCAGGGTGACGCCGCGCGGCACGGCTCCGGCCACGCGCAGCCACCGCGAGCCCAGCGCGCGGTCGAGATCGACGGCGCCGGCGGCGCCCTCGGGAAGCAGCGCCGGCCGGGACGCGATCGCGATCGGCGTCTCCGGAGGATCGAGGGCCAGATCCACCTCCTTGGAGCCGCCCACCAGCGTCAGCGTCGCGGCGTTCCCGTTCGCCATCACCGCGTTGGGAAGCGTCCCGTACGACCAGGGCACGTCCTCGACCGCCCAACCGGGACCGTACCCCTCGTCGGCGAAGAGGGTGCCGTCCACCCAGAGCGTCCCCTCGAAGCGCTCCAGTCCTCCGGCACGGAGGAGGACGGCGAGCGAGTCGAGGAGGCCCTTCGAGCCGGGCGCGAGGATCTGCGTCACGTCGGGGACACCCGCCGGACGGAGCACCAGGGCACCCTTGAGACGCACGCCCTTCTTCCCCTGCTCCGCCCTTCCCCGCGCTTCGATCGTGGTCGTAAAGCGCGCGGAGGGGCCGTAGCGGCGGAGGAAGGCGGCCGTCGTGAAGATCTTCGTGTTGCTGCCCGGGATGAGGCGGCGGTCCTCGTTCAGCCCGAACAGGGTATCGCCCCGATCGAGGGACACCGCGAGGGCGCCGACGTCGGCCTGGCCGTCGAGCTCGGCGACCGCCGCCGCGACCGAATCGGCCAGGGGGCCGTGAGCGATCACGGGCGAGGCGGCGGCGGCCGACGTACCCGCGAGGAGCGCGGCGCCCACCGCCCCGGCGAGGAGCGCCCCGGGCGCCGCGGCGGCGAAGAACGCGGCGACCACCGCGCCGAGCGCCGGAAGCGAAGCGGGGCGGACCCCGAAGGGCCCGCCCCGTCGCAGCACGCTCGCGCTACCGCGGGTCAAAACGCGATGTGGAGCGAAACCTGCTGGTTGTCCTCGAAGAAATCACCCACGTGCTGGCCAGCCCAGTCGAGCGCGAACGGACGGTCGCCCAGCTTGAAGTTGAAGCCCGCCCCGTAGGTGTAGCTGTACAGGTAGTTCGGCTGCCGGTCCGCATCCTTGATCGGCACCTGTCCCACGAACCCCCCGCGAAGCGCCAGGAAGCTCCCGATCGGGACTTCGGCGCCGACGTGGTACTCGTCGGTGGTGAAGTTGTTTCCCTGGAACGCGCCGGTGATCGTCGTGTGCCGGTCCTCGCCTCCCATCGGAATGTCGTACGAGACCCCGATCTGGAGATAGGACGGCAGCTCGAACGAGGCGGCCTGCAGCTGAAGCACGTGCCCGCTGGCGGCCGGATCGTCGCTGGGCAGCACGACCCGCTGTTCCAGGTTGGACCCGCTGAACCGCATATCGGGCCCGACGTTCTTCATCGCGAATCCGAAGCGGAGCCCGCGCCAGCCCGTGTCGTACTGGACGCCGAGATCCACGGCGAAGCCGGTGGCGCTCACGTCGGCGACCTTCTCCGAAATGTACGATCCGGTCACCCCGAGATGCACCCGGTCGGTCATGCGGCGCCCGTACGTGATGCCGAACACGCCGAAGTTCGGATTGAGCACTTCGCCCGTTCCGTCCGGCGCGTCCTCCGTCGTCACGATGATGTCTCCGATGTTCAGGATCTTCACCGAGAAGCCGATCTGCCCCTGGCTGCCGAGATGGGTCGATACGGCGCCGTAGTTCACCTTCGAATCGCCGAGGTAGCTGGTGTAGGAGACCATCCCCTCGTTCTGGTCGGTCCCCGCCAGCGAGGCGGGGTTCCAGTAGATGTTGCGGAGGCCGTCTCCGACGGCCACGGTCGAGCCTCCCGTTGCGATCGACGAGGCCCCGACCGGGATGCGCAGCTCCTGCGCACCCGAGGTGCCGATACGGTCCAGCCCGCCGGCGCCGGCCGTAGCGGCCTGCGCCAGCATGGCGGCAGGCAGGACCCATTGCATCAGAAACCGCTTCATGGTTCCGACCCTCCGTCCCTTGGAAGGATGGTTCGTTTTCATGGGTGTCATGTCCGCCCCCGTTCGCATCAGAAGTTGTCGAGCCGTTCCTGCTCGACGAAGACGGCGATACGCAAGGTCGTAGCCCCGATCCCGGCCACCTCGATGCGGGCGATGTAGATCCCGCTCGCCACCGGCAGACGGTTCTCGGTATTCAGATCCCAACTGATCTGAGAGCTGGACATGTCATTCCCCGCCTGCGCCGACCGGCGGATGGTGCGGACGAGGTCTCCGGCCAGGTTGAAGATCCGGATCGTGACCTCTCGGGAGCCGGGGATGTTCGTGAACTTGAGCACTCGGTCGAACTGGCTCAGCTCGTATTGCGAGTGCGCGTAGTACGGATTGGGCACCGCGCGAATCTTGGTCAGGTCGTTCCCCACGACCGAGCCCGGCGCCGCGCCTGCCGGCACCGTGCGGAATGCGAAGACGTCGCCCGGACAGAGCGAGGGACCGCGGATCAAGATCCGGCTCGGGGCCGGAAGCGCCGCGGTGGACCCTGGCGCCTGGTAGAAGGTCAACCGCCCGTACGATTCGTCGTTCGCCGAGTAGTCACCCGAGGTGATGGCCGTGTTCCAGGCCACGCTCGCGTAGGGGATGTCGCGAACGTACAGCGCATCGCCCCAGTCGAACCTCCCGTTCCCGTTGCGATCGCGGATCTCCGGAGTGATCCGCACGTCGTCGCTCGGATCCTGAAGCGAGCAGAGGCCCAGGTCGTAGAGCTCGAACGGGACTTTGAACGTCGCTTGGGGAGAATCGGCGCCACCGGCATACGCCCAGGCGTACTCGGTCGTATCCGGAAGCACCCGGATCAGGAAGTCGTGCCCCAGCTCGGGAAGATCAGGGTCGAAGATGTAGTCCTCCGGAGGCACCGGCTCGTCCGGGTAATGCAGGTAGTTGCTCAGGATGTACGTCCCCGACGAATCCACGACCGCCGGCCCCGGCATGAAGCTGATGGAGTCGGTCGCGCAGGCAAGGCAGTTGCCGCCTTCCAGCTGCTGAAGCACGGCCGGCGTGCTGTTCTCGGTGAACACCGGCGTGAACCCGTTGACGATCGCGGAGGTCTGATTCGTGACGATGGTGTCCCCGGTGATCGTGTTGACGATGCTGAACAGCCCGCCCGGCCCGGTCACCACCAGGTGGTAGGTCGAATCCGCCACCGTCGGCGAGACCTGCTGCACGACGAACGTATTCCCCACGAAGGAGCCCGCGATCTGCGTCGTCGGCACCGTGAAGATGGCGTTGCTCCCCTTCGGGACCGCGTGGACCACATTGAGGGCGCTCTCCAGGACGTCGCTCACGATCCCCAACTGGTTCACGCCGAGCGTATACGGCGTCACGTTCAGGCTGTCGTACGAGAACGCGGTGACAGCGAAGTAGTAATCCTTGTAGTTGACCAGCCGTCCGCCGCGGATCGCGTCGTTGGTGATGTCCAGCTGGAAGCGGAGCCCCTCGTCGGTGCCGTTGATCACGAGCGTCCGCTCCACCGCCCCGACCGCGGAGTTGAAGAGATCGGAGTAGATCGGCCCGATGGCGTTCCCCGCCTGGTCGAAGGTGGCGATCACCTTGGGGGTGCCGCCGCCCGCCGAAGGAAGCTGCCAGACGCGGTAGCCCTCGAACACGAAGTCCTGCCCGAGGAAGGCGTTCGCCGAGTGCGTGCCGACGGCGGTTCGATCCCAGATCAGCCGAACCGCCCGATCGAGCGGCTGCACGTACACCGTCGGGCTCGGAGGCGGCTGGGGGATGTCGAAGTTCAGGTCGAACACGGTCTGCGCGGCGGCGTCCTTGTTCTTCAAGTCGTTGACCGACGAGATCCGGTCGGTGCCCTGGCCAATGATGATTGCCGTCACGACTTCCTGCGTGTCTCCCGGGGCCATGGTGAAGGGTCCCGACGAGAGCTGCAGGCGGCGGTCGCCAGGGTTGGAATCGAGCCAGTTCGTCGCGGTGCTGGCGGCGTTCAGGTTGAGCCCCGAGACCTGGAACTTCGTGATCGCCAGGGTCGTGTCGTTGAGCACGTGGATCGGGCTGCCGTCCTTGTTGAGACCACGCATGTAGTTGTAGGTCTCGACCTGCGACGAGGGGTCGGTGCCGTTCACGTACTTGTTGAACGAGGTCATCCCCAGCGGATTGCCGCCGACGGTCGGACCCTTGAAGAAGTCATAGCCGACGGCCGGAGGCGTGCTGCCGTAGGTTCCATCGCTGTTCGTCGCGTTGTAGCAGTAGCCCAGGCTCAGCGTGGTGTCGCAGCCGACGAGGTCGTCGGTGGCGCCGCCCAGGTCGGGATCGCTCCACACGGACACGTACGTCGAGTCGAGTGTGTTCGAGCCCTTGTTGATGAATCGCCACTTCACGAAAATGATGTTTCCGAGCGCACCGGAGCGGTTGTAGGCGAAGACCGACTGCTGCACCTCGATACCTAGGGGCGGGGTGCTCCCCGCCTCGTTCGTGTGCACGCCCGGATCGGCGTCGTTGAACACGCTCCAGATCGTGGCGTCGCCCAAGAGCTGCGGCGCGCCCGTGCTGTCGAGGGGCCCGCCCTGAGCGATGTAGTCGGTGAGGTCGGTGCCCGTGAGGGTGTGGCCGCGCTCGATCCGGAAATTATGGAAGGACGGGTTGTCGGACTGGAACGTGCCCCCCGCCATCGGGCCCGGCGTGTACTCCTGCGAGTACTCTCCGACCGCGGCACGGATGTTGGTCCCGGTCGAGTCCGTGACCAGCGCGCCCAGCCACAATCCCGCAGCGAAAACCGCCGTCTTGATCGTGCCGCGCGGGTAGATCAGCCCCGCGTTGCCGGTGAGAAGGTCATAAGCCAGCGAGCCGTGATTCGTGACCACCATGTCGAGGTTGTTCACGTTCATGCGGCCGGTATTGTCGATCGTCTGCGCGGCGCGCTGAGCCTTCGTCGCGCGGTGCGACGGCACGAAGCCCACCCGCGTCGCCGCCAGGACGCCCGGAGCGGCGAGCAGCGTGATGAGCGCCGCCGCCCCGATCCACTTCAGGGATTTCATCCGTTGGGCCCTCCTTAGCCTCGGTCCCATGTCAGAAGCTCAGCTTGGCGCCGAATCGCACCATCCGGGGCACCCCGTGCAGCAGGGGCGACTGCTCGGCCAGCTCATAGCGCTGGGTGGCTCCATCGACGCCGTATTTGGCGGCGTTGCCCTCGATGAAGGCCTGCCCTTCCGCCGTCTCCAGCCAGTTGGTCGTGACGGCCGAGCCGGAAGAGGTGTAGACGGTGTAGACGTTGTCCCGATTGAAGATGTTGAGCGCCCAGATGTAGACGTCCAGATTCTGGTGCCCGATCGAGATCGTCTTGCCCAGCTTGGCGTCGACCTGGAACGTCCACGGGCCGTACCGCGCGTCCACCGGACCGCTCGGCTCGCTCGCCGTGTTGGCCAGGGTCACCTCGTTGTAGACCTTCGTGGGCGTGTAGGGCGTGCCGCTCGCCGCGTTCGCGAGGATGTTGATGCCGGCGTTCTCGAGGATGTGGTTGCCGTGCCACGTCGGACCCTGTCCCTTGTCATAGCGGAAATCCAGGTTCGCCGAGAGCTTGTGCCGCTGATCGAACGCGAGGGGCGAGGACATCTTCGGCGTCTCGGCCGCGTACCAGGCGATGTTGCGCTGCGTCTGCGACAGCGATCCCGTGCCGCGCGCCCAGCTCAAGCTGTACGAAGCGTTGAACGCCACCAGGCCGGTGCGCCGCAGGGTGTACGCCAGGTCGAGCCCCTTGATCGTCGCGAAGTCGCGATTCCGGTAGGAGGAGAACGCGTTCGGAGACGAGGGGATGTTTGTGATCTCGACGAGGTCCTTCACGTCCTTGTAATACGCCGACGCCTCGACCCGCGAGCGGTCGTTCGGCGTGTGCTGGATCCCCAGCTCGTACGCCGTCGTCTGCTCGGGCTTCAGGTTCGGATTGCCGAACCCGACGAAGTAACCGCCCGTCCGGATCTTGTGCTCCAGGAAGGCGTAGGAGACGTAGAGGTCTTGGAGGTTCGGCTGCTGGAAGAACTTGCCGTAGTTCACGTGGAGCAGCGTCTGGTCGCTGACCGGGAAGCCGACGCCCAGCCGTGGCGAGATGCGCTGATAGACCTTCGACTTCTGGAGATCGGTCGCCTGGAGGCGCGAGTCGGTGCCGGTCGCGTCGGGATCCAGCGGAAGGGTCTCGCTCCGGAGCGCATCCGTCGAGGGAGTGAGATAGTCCCACCGGAGGCCGGTGTTCAGCACCAGGCCCAGGCGCTCGTACTTGCCTTGCACGTAGAGCGAGGCCACCTTGGGATGCTTCGGCACGTCGAGCGGGCTGTCGTAGAGACCGTTCCCGTTCTTGTCGCTGAAGGGCTCGCCGACGTCATAGCTCCCGTTGCCGTTCGTGTCGGTGAAGGTGTCCCCCTCGTTCAGCTCGTTCCCCAGCGCGTCGTAGCCGTAGCGATCCACGTCCCGGGTGTTATCGGGGTTCCCGTTCGCGTCATACAGCTGCGACGGGAAGTAGTGGTCGTAGTAGCGGAGCGTGTGACGCTGGTAGTCCCCGCCCGCCTTCAGCTGGAAGGAGCGCGTCAGCTGGTTCGCGTAGTTCGCGGCGAACCCCACGTACGAGGACTTCCGATGGAGGAAGTCGTCGAATACGTGGGCGCCGGTCGGGCTGTCGTCGCCGTACCAGAAGAGCGCTTCCGACTGGTCGTAGGACGGGTTGCCGTTCGGCCGGGCGTACGCCTTCAGATCGTCGAAGGCCACGCCGTCGCCGCGCATGCGCTCGGTAAGGAAGTAGTTCGCCTTCACCTCGTAGTAGGCGCGGTCCGAGAGGCTCTGGTTCCACGTCCCGTAGACCGAGCGGTTCTTGTCCTCGTACCGCGGGGCATGGCGGAGGTCGAACCGATAGCTGTTCAGGTACTGCTGCCAGTCTTCGTCGTTCAGCGTCCCGCCGATCTTCAGCGTGTGCAGCGGCGAGGGCTTGATCGTGAGCTTGCCGACCGAGGCCCAGGAGGCGCTGGAGTTGGCCGGGAGGATCCCATTCTCGAAGAAGTCCGTGGAAATCGCTCCCTGCGGCGCGTACGCGACCTTGTCGGTCTGGAAGCTGGGGTTGCGGTCCCGGTTGAAGCGGCGCTCGCCCGACAGGTAGAAATTCACCATCTTGACGCTGGGCGCGATCGGGCCGCCGAGCGAGAGCGCGTAGGTGTTGTTGTCCCGGCGCGGGGCGCTGATCCAGCTGCCGGACAGGTTGTCGGTGACGCCCTCGATCGAGCCGAAATACTTGTCCGAGCCCTCGCGGGTCACGACATTGACGACGCCGGAGTTGATGCGCCCGTACTCCGCGTTGAAGCCGCCCGACTGCACCACGATCTCGCTGACCGCGTCGTTGTTGATCGCCGTCGTCGAGAAGCCGGTGAGCGGGTCCTGCTGCGAGAAGCCGTCCACGAAGTAGGCCACCTCGTTCGGGCGTCCGCCGCGGATGATGAGGGTGCTCCCGTTCATCGACTCGTTCCCGTTGAGCTGCGGGTTGTCGAGACGGGCCTGGAAGTTCACGACGCCCGACTGCTGGGCCACCGCGTCCTTGTAGCCGCGGAGCGGCTGGTTGCGGATCTGGTCCCCTTCCAGGAACTTCGTCGTGCCGGTGACGTCCTTCTGGATCAGGGGCCGCTCGGCCTTCACGGTCACCTCGGCCACGTCCTTCAGCACCGTGGATTCCATGGACCAGTCGAGCTTGGCGTTGAAGTCGGGAATGACTTCCACGCCCTCCCGCGCCTGCGGGATGAAGCCGAGCAGCGCCACCCGGACCGTGTACTTGCCGGGCGGCAGGTTGAGGATGAAGTAGTTCCCCGAGGCGTCGGTGACGGCGCCTCGCTTCAAGTCGGGGATCGTGACGCTGGCGAGCCCGATCGGCTCGCCCGTCTTCGAGTCCCGCACGGTGCCGGAGATCTGGCCCGTGGTCCCCGCTCGCACATCCGGAGCAACAAAAAGGGCGCCCACCACGATCATTGTGGCGACGCCTAACGACAGAAGCGTCCGAGGTCGAACCATGACTCGCCCTCCTATGAATCTCGTGCGTGGAAACGCCAAGCGGGGTTCACCCTCCCTGATCTTTGCAGACCACGCGCGGCGCGCTTCGACGCGGCCGCCGAATCCCTCGCCCTTCACTGGGCCCCTCATCGGCATTCGTGCACCCTAACCGGCGTTTTTTCTCTTGGCAGCCTCCTCCGCCTTGAGTCGTCTCTCAATCGGCCCGGGGGGTTGATTGGGCCGCAACACCTTGCGTGACTTCAACACTAGGAACAGTACGGAGGGCTGTCAATATTTTTCGGGAACCTTCCTGTCGGCCTTCCCAACGAAGGCAGCCCAAAACGAAAGGCCCCCGGCGTTTCGCCGGGGGCCCGTTTGCAGCCGGCCGGAGCGGTCGCCCGCTCCGGGTCGTCTCTAGAAGTGGTACGTCGCGGAGACGCGGTTGAACGGCGTCGCCTGGTTCCCCGACAGGATGTAGCCGCCGGAGAGCGGGAACTGGTTGTTGATCGTCATGTCGATGTCGAGGTTGTTCCACCGGATGCCGGCGCCCAGGCCCAGGCGGAAGTCGGCCGTCTTGGTCTTCTCGGTCGAGGAGAACGCCGGGGTGTTGAAGTCGGTCGACTCGGTGCGGCCGACGTCGTGGCCGCGGCTCGCGCCGATCCGGACCTTGAGCCAGCTGGTGGCTTCGGTCTCGAGGGCGGCGAAGACGAGCGGAAGCATCGTCGTCTTGTCCTCGGCCGTGCGGATCGCGCCGACCGGGCCGCCGGTGTTCTGGTCGGTCCGCTCGTAGGAGTGCTTGTCCTGGCTCACGACCACGCCCCAGAGGAGCAGGTTGTTGTCGTTCACCCGCATGTTGTCCGAGATGCCCGCGCCGTAGTGCTTGTAGGTCTCGTCGGCCGCCACCTGATTCGCCAGAACGCCCGTGGCTTCCCAGGAGAGGTCGTTGTTCACGTACCACGCCGCCGGATACCAGGTGTGCGTGCCGCCGCGGTGCATGATGGCGCGCGCGAAGATCCCGTACGAGGCATTGCCGGCGTCCTGCCACGTCTCGCCGGCCGGGGTCTCCGTCCGCTCGAACGTGAAGCGACGGTAGGTCGCGGCCGCCTCGAAGCGATCGTCCTCGCCGAAATGGAGCGCGACGGACGGGGTGATGCCGTAGGTGTTGAGCTCCACGTCGACCGGATCGTCCGTGATCAGGTTCGGCCCGAAGCCGGCGCCGAACGGGAACGGATCGAACGAGAAGTCGATGCCGCGAGCCGAGTAGGTGGCCGGCGTGTTGTCCGAGTACTCGAACGACGAGTTCGTGATGTCCAGCCGGACCGCGAAGTCGAGATTCGAGAACGCGCGGCCCCAGATCATGTCGAGCTGCTCATTGTTCAGGTTGCTCGACCCGTCCAGCACGTCGTTCTGGCTCTGGGCCATCTGGAACGCGATCGCGCCCAGCCGCGGGAAGTTGCGAACGACCGTGTAGCTCTGGTCGGTCACGGCGACCGGATTCACGTCCCCGTCGTTCGGGTTGTTGCCGAGCTCGGCCAGAACGAGATTGTTCTGCCGCACGACCGACGTCGGATACGTGTAGATGTTCGCGTAGTCGTCGGTGAACTGGCTCAGCACCGGAACGTCGAGGCCCATGCCTTCCATGCGGGAAAGCGAGGCCTGGCTCACGCCGGCGGTGATCGCGAGCAGAACCGCGACCGTGAGGAAAACGATCAGCTTGCGCTGAGACATCGGGTTTTGCCTCCTGTAGGTAGTGGACCCCAGACCATCCAGGGTCCCCATCCCGGACCGTAGCGCTCTACTGCTGCTGGAAACTGGTCCGGGGAGAATACGAGAGAGCAGATGTTCCTGTTCGACTCTCGCTCCCCACCCCCTTTCCATGTCTCTAGCCACACACCGTTAGGCCGCCAGGGCGACGGCCACACCACACCCCGAGAGCACGTCCTGAGAGGCTGTTCCGAGATCGGCGGCACCTTAGGGGCGCCGTACGGGCGTGTCAAACGAATTATTCGAAAATGAAGGATAAACGATTATTTAGCAGCGGCTTGGGAGAGCGTTGAACCAGCCCGGGGGGAGTCGCGTGAAGCACGTCTAGAGCGGCGAGGAACGGAAATCCAGGTAGTAGAGGCCGAAGTCGTATCGATCGACGAAGTAGAAGGTCTTCCGCTGTTGGTAGTAGTACCAGATCTCCTCGGGGTGCTTGTCGATGGAGAACGGACTCCGCACGACCTCGTCCGGCTGGCCGTACTTGATGTAGACCTTCCCCATGTCGACCTTCCAGCCGGGAACCCCCACGCTGAAGTGTTGATTGGCGTAGGCGATCCGGCGATAGAACTCGCTCATCGCCTCGTTTTCCGGCGTTTCGGGAGTGGGGTCGCGCCGCTTCCAGAACCCCTCCCAGAAAGACTGCAGCTGCTCTGGGGTCTTGGCCGCGTCCATCTCCTTCTTCTCGGCCGGATCCGTGATGATGTAGGTGAGGATCTCCAGGGTGGTCTTCGGATCGGCCACGATGCTGGCCACCGATTGCACGACCTCGAACGACTTCTCCCGGCGGATCGGCTGGCGCTTGCCCCCCGGCTGCGGGAGGATCGGCGCCTTGAGCTCCACCAGGAACCGGTAGCTTCCGGGAACGAGCGCGGCCGTGGGAGGACGCAGCAGGAACGCGGTGCGCGTCCCCGCGCGCGCGAGGGTCGTGTCCTTCTCCAAGATGCGCTCCTGCTGATCGTTGAGGATGCGGTACTGGATCTGGTAGCCCGGATCGGCGGCCGCCGCCGGCCGGGAGTCCACGACCTCGCCGAACACGGCCAGGGTGGCCACATCCTCGCTGTAGCGTCGCGCCGGATTCGGGACGAGCGCGGCCCGCAGGTCGCTCCCCGGGAGGGCCCCCGGCTTCACGTTTCCAAAGGAAAGGTCGGTGAACGCGACGGGTCCGGCAGCCTGCTTCTGGACCTCGAGATCGATGCGCGTGGCCGAGGTGCGCTCGGCCACCAGGTCGCGGATCGCCACCTGCACCTCGTACTTGTCGGGCGGCGCGGGGAGGTCGACGTGGTCGATGATGTCGTTTCCGATCGGGCGCGTCTCGGCATAGGTCTTCACGTCGAGGTCGCGCACGAAGGTGTCGCCGGTGACCTGGCGGCCGCCCTTCTCCTTATAGAAGACGACGCTGACCTCATACGAGGCGTGATAACCGCCCGGCCGGCGCTCGAAAAGGAGCTCCGAGCGCGCCAGCCGATAGTCCAGCCGAACCAGGGGGACCCCAGCGTCCCCCGGCTCCACGGTTCCGTCCACGGAGAAGCGCGGCCGGTCGCCGCTGGTTCCGGGCACGGGCGTCTCGGGCTGCGTCGGCGGGCTCGGATTCGGGTACTGCGCTCCGGCGCGCGCCGGGCCCAACCCCGGCAGCGCCGGCGGCGAAGCCAGCGCGAGGGCCGCGAGGAGTCCTGCGGCGACGTGCCGCGGATCAGCGGAGCAGGATGATCGCACGCGAATCGTCCAGGCCGGCTCCGGTGAGCCGGAGATAGTAGACGCCGCTCGGGGCGGCGGCGCCGCTTCGATCGCGGCCGTCCCACGTCACGATGCCGAAGCCCGAGACCGGCGCCGCCGCCGCGCGCGACTCCCGCACGATCCGCCCCGACGCGTCGAAGACGCGCAGCGTGAGCGGCGCGCCGGCAGAGCCGTCGGGCACCCGGTAGGAAAGGCTGGCCACCGCACCGGAACGGGCGCGGAACGGATTGGGATAGGCGCGGCCGACGAGCGGAGCCGAGGCCACCGTGAGCGTCCCCTCCGCGACCTTGACCGAGCTCCCGTCGGAGAAGAAGGCCTCCAGCCGGTAGCGCTGGGTCGCCCCGGCGACCAGCGAGTCGTCGACGGCGGAGACGGCGCCGGGCGGCAGGAGATCGCGGTTCACGCGGCGGCCCGCCGGATCGGATGCCGCGCCGGAAGGGGTCACGAGATCGCGGTAGAGATTCAGCCCGACCAGCCCCGCGCGGACGACCGGAGCCCACGTGACGAGCGCGCGCGGCGTCGCCGAGGCCGGATCCAAACGGACGTCGAGAGCGGGAACGGTCGTGGGCGCCGGGCTCACGAGATAGCGCTCGAGGCCGAGCGAGGCGGCGATGAGGAGCGTGTCTCCCGTCCACCAACCGTCGCGGGCGACGCCGGGCGGAAGGATGGGGCCCCGCACGACCGGAGACGACGGCACGCCGACGTCCACGACGAGAGCTCCCTCGTCGCCGGCGAAGAGGACCGCGGACGCGCTGTTCTGGGTCACGCCCAGGAGCGGCGGCGTCGCGAGCTCCGCGCGCAGGACCGGCTGCGCGGGATTGGCCACGTCCACGATCTGGAGCCCACGGGCCCGCGTCGCCACCAGAAGCCGCGTGCCCGAGAGATCGAGGTCGCGCGCCCCGGCGAGCGAGGCGGATCCGAAGGCCGCCGGCTGGGCCGGATTGCCGAAGCCGATCGACAGGAGGCCCAGCGCTTCGTCCGCCACGAAGAGCACGGTGTCCCGCGCCGCGAGCCCGCGGGGATCCTGGACGAAAGGACTGCCGACGGCCCCGCGCGCGGTGAGCGTGACGGTGGAATCGAGCGGCTGGTAGTCCACCTGAACGAACGTGACGATGGGATTCAATCCGCGCGCGGCCACGGCGACCAGGTTGGGGCCGACCTGCGCCACCGCGCTCGCCGAGCCGGACAGCGTCAACGTCGCGACGGGAATCGGCGCCGCCGGATTCCCGACCTGGACCACCTCGAGCCCGGATGGGCCGCTCGCGAGGTAGACCAGAGGCAGCGCCGCGTCCACGGCCACGTCCACCGGTCTCCCGTTCCCCGAAGGCGGCGCCATCCCGACCAGGCTGGAATCGCTGCCGCCCGCGCGATAGATCCGGAGGCCGCCGGAATAGTCGGCGACGTAGGCGAGCCCGTTCTTCACCGCCACCCGGCGAACCCGGCCGACGCCGCCGACCGGAGCGCGATCGGGAGCGCCCGACAGGGAGACGAACTCGAGCAGCGACCACCCCGGCTCGTCGGGGGGGGCGGGAGCGATTTGATCGTAGGTGGAAGCGACGATCCAGTCGCCGCTC
>DASQJL010000083.1 GCA_035631035.1 Candidatus Binatia bacterium
CTTGGCGGCGTCGGCGAACCGCCCCTGATTCGCCAGGATCACCGACATGTTGTAGTAGGCGTTCTCGCGCATCGAGGCCGTGACGGAATCCTTCGGCGCGTCGCGGAGGAGCTCCCGATAGGCGACCACGGTGCTGTCGAGGGCCGCCTTGCGGTTCGGGTCCTTCTCGTCCATGCCGTTCGCCATGTTGAAATTGGCTTCGGCAACCCGCGCTTCGTACGTCAGCTTGCTGGCCGGATCGTCCTCGATGGCCTTGTGGTACGCCCCGATCGCATCGCTCCACTTGCTCGCCTTGAAGAGCCGGTTGGCGCGTCCGACCGCCGCGGCGCGCAGGTTGCGCCCGAGCTTGTCGTCGTTGGGCGCGAGCTTCAGCCCCGCGCGCGCCGCGTCCATGGCGTCGTCGGTATGGCCCATGATCTCGTAGACGTAGGAGAGGTTCTTGTACGCGTCCACCGCGGTGGGGTCCATGAGCGTCGCGAGGCGGAAGTAGTAAGCGGCCTCCTCGACCTTGGAAGTGCCCTCGTACTTGCCGAAGCTGGTGGTGTCCGTGATCGCGACCTCGGGCGGCGCGGGCGTGGTGAAGAGCCGCTTCGCGCCCTCCTGCTCCTCGGTCTCCTCCACCGTGCCGGCGCCGGACATGGCCTTGACGCCGCTGTTGTAGAGGCGCGACATGTAGGCCATCTGGTTGTTCCGGATCTCGGCGGCCTTCTTTTCGTCCTTCTTCGCCGTCGCCGCCTGGATCCCCATCTGGAACGCGGCGCCCGCGGACGCGTACTGGCCGAGCTCGGCGCGCGCGCTTCCGAGGAGGAGATAGACCTGGAGGTTCTGCGGCTCCTGCTTCCGGGCGCACTCGAGCTGCGTCGCCGCCTTGTCCCACACCTTCTGCTGCACATACACCTTGCCGCTGGTGAAGCAGATGCCGGCGAGCGCGGGAACAGCCGCGGCGGCAATCAGGCCGGAGACGAGGAGCGCGACGATGGCGCGCAAGCGGATTCGGAGCATCGATTCCTCCAAGATGGAAGACGGTCTTCCCGGGCTGGGGGGCCGTACGATCGTTAATACCCGGAGATGGGGCGTCCCGTTCCGGCGGTCTCTCGATTGAACCACAGCGGCGCGAGGTGTCAAGCACCGTTCAGGCCGCGGCACGCGCCTGGCTCGTGGCCGCAATTCGTTATTTAATAATTGCTTACAGTAACTGGTTGGGGTCCACGTCGACGGCCAGGCGGAGGCCCGGAAAACGCTCGGTCCGGAGCTTCGGAAGAACCTCGTCGAGGACCGCCCGGATCGCCGGGCGGGAGCCGGCCCGGACCAGGAGGTGCCAGCGCTCGCGCCCGACCAGCCGCGCGAGCGGCTTGGGCGCGGGGCCCAGGATCTCCAGCGCGGCGGCGCCCTGGGCGCGCGCGAAGAGCTGCTTCACGCGCATCCCTCCCTTGTAGACGCGCTCCGCGCCCTTGCCCGAAACCTCGATCTCGACGAGATGCCCGAAGGGAGGGTAGGCCAGCTCCCGCCGCTCGCGCGCCTCGCGCGCATAGAAGATCTCGAAATCCTGCGCGGCGGCCGCGCGCAGCGCGGGATGCTCGGGATCGAACGACTGCATGATCACCTCGCCGGGCTGATCGCCGCGCCCAGCGCGTCCGGCCACCTGGGTCAGGAGCTGGAACGTCCGCTCCGCGGCGCGGAAGTCAGCGAGGCCCAAGCCGACGTCCGCGGAAATCACCCCGACCAGTGTGACCTTCGGGAAGTCGTGCCCTTTGGCTAACATCTGCGTCCCGACCAGCACGTCGATGGCGCCAGAGGCGAAGCGCGCCAGCAGCGCGGCGATGGCGCCGCGGCGGCGGATGGTGTCGCGGTCGACGCGGGCGACCCTGGCCTCCGGGAAGATGGCCCGCACTTCCGCCTCGACACGTTCGGTCCCGAATCCAACCTGTTCGAGGTACTGACCCGAACAGACCACGCACGCCTTCGGGATCGGCACCGCGTAATTGCAGTAATGGCAGCGGGCACGCCGGACGGCCCGATGCACGGTG
>DASQJL010000084.1 GCA_035631035.1 Candidatus Binatia bacterium
GAGCTGGTCGAGGCCGCCACCCATCGGTCCAAGCGCGACGTGGAGAGCATGATTGGCGCTCGCTTTCCGGAAGCTCTGCCCGAAGCAAGCGCCTCGGCAACGATCCGCCGTGTCGCGCCGGCCCCGGTGACCGAGAGAGCCGAACCTGCCTTGCTGTTCGACCCCATTTGCTCGGACGTGCCTTGCAGGGAGCAAAGCCTCCTCGGCCCGATCTCCACGCCGTCAACAGGAGACGACGCTAAAGCGGGCGAATCCGTGTCAACACGGCACAAATTACGTTCCCCGGGGAACGTAAAATTCGATTTGCCCCCCGAAGACTCCGAAGGCGAGACCTGCTCAACCCCGGTAGAAACTTCGAACGAGGCTCAACCAGCACCGGGGCGACCCGCCGACGTCCGCGCACCATCGGAGCGGTTCCTGGTCCGTCTCACCATCGCGCGCGCCACCCACGACAAGCTTCGCGAGGCTCAGGCGCTGCTCAGCCATGCCGTGGCACCCGGAGACGTCGCCGAGGTTCTGGACCGCGCGCTCGATCTCCTGCTCGTCCATCTCAGGAAACGGAAGGTCGGCTCCGGGCGACGAGAACGTCCACGCTCCAGCGGCCACCTCGGGGGTGAAGGCCGCCATATTCCCGCGGAGATCCGCCGTGCTGTCTGGGAGCGGGACGAGGGGCGGTGCACTTTCGTCAGTGCTGAAGGGCATCGCTGTGCTGAACGCGGAAGCCTCGAATTCGACCACATCGAGCCGGCCGCGCGTGGAGGCAAGGCTACGGTGGAGAACGTGAGGCTGCTTTGCCGCGCGCACAACCAGCTCGAGGCCGAGCGCGCGTTCGGGCCAGCGTTCATGAACCGGAAACGGCGAAAATTCGACCAAAATTCATCCAACATACGTTGACAGCCCTTCGACACGCGTGCTAATGATCGCGCGAACCGGGGGGCTCCGGCGTTTCGGGGAGCTCCCTGCCTACCCGCAGTCGGAAACTCTCGAACACCACGGACGGGGTCGAAGATCAACCGACTAGCTCACACCGCGCCCTGTGTGCTGTTGGCCGTGATGCTCCTGACGGCGGCCGCCCTGTGTCTCGTCTCGCCCTCTCTCGCGTCAGCCCAGTCCTCCACCGACGTCCGCGACAAGATCCAGCGCTCCGGTCACTCCGAGCAGGAAGTCCGCGACCGGCTCGAAGAGTCGGGCATGACGCCGGCGCAGATCCGCGCGGCGCTCAAGGAGGCGGGCTACGATCCCGACGCCCTGAACGAGTATCTTCCGGGCGGAAAGCGCGGACCGGGAGCCTCGTACGCGGACGATTCCACCGGCACCGTCGAGGCCCAGCCGCCCAGTGACGCGCTGACCGCCCCGCTTGCGCCGCCCGCCTTCGTCGAGCCCGCCCCGCACGCCAAGATCCGCCCCGAGGACTGGCCCGAGTTCACCAAGGAAGTCGCCAAGCGGACCCACATCGACGATCCGGTCCTGCCCTTCGGCTACGAGGTCTTCGGCTACCTGCCGGCGACGTTCGAGCCGCTCTCGGCGGGCCCCGTGGATCCCGACTACCCGATCGGCCCCGGCGACGAGGTGATCGTGCAAGTCTGGGGCGACAATCAGTTTACGCACGCTGCCGTCGTGAACCGCGAGGCCACGATCAGCGTCCCCGACATCGGCCAGGTCGTCCTGAACGGGCTGACCCTGGGCCAGGCGAAACGGCTGATCACCGACCGGCTGGGCGCGGTTTACAGCGGCATCCGCGCGCGCCGCGCCACAACCTTCGTGGACGTGACGCTCGGGAAGCTCCGCACCATCCAGGTCTTCATCCTCGGCGACGTCGTCCGGCCCGGCGGCTACACCATCTCGTCCGTGGCCACGGTGCTGAACGCGCTCTACAACGCCGGCGGCCCCACGCCGCGCGGCTCGATGCGCGACATCCGCATCATCCGCCACAACCAGGTCTACCAGCACGCCGATCTCTACGGTTACATCCTGACGGGAAGCAAGGCGGAGGACGTGCGGCTCCAGAGCGGAGACGTCGTGTTCGTCCCGCCGATAGGAAAACAGGCCGCGGTCGTGGGTGAGGTGCATCGCCCGGCAATCTACGAGCTGGCGCCGGGCGAGGGGCTTCAGGAGCTATTGAGGCTGTGCGGTGGGGTGCTCACGACCGCGGTCATTGATCACGCGCTGATCGACCGCGTGGTGCCGTTCGCCGAGCGTGATTCGCTGGCGGGGCAGGACCGGGTGGTGGTGGACGTGCCGCTGCGCTCGGTGCTGGCCGACGCGGCCAAGGACGCCGAGGTTCACGACCGCGACATCCTCCAGATCTATCGGATCGGCGACACGCGGAAGAACACCGTCGAGATCACCGGCAAGTCGGTGATCCATCCCGGCCTCTTCCAGTGGCGGCCCGGGATGCATGTGGCCGAGCTTCTGAAGGACGCCGGCGGGCTGGATCCCGACGCCTACATGGACCGCGCGCAGATCTTCCGGACCAATCGCGACGGCACGCGCACGATGCGCTCGTTCAACCTGAACAAGGCGCTCGCGAATCAGGGCGACGACAATCTGGCGCTCCAGGAAATGGATTCGATCGCGGTGACGTCGGTCTGGGACATCCGCGACCGGCACACCGTCGCGATCAGCGGGAATGTCCGGAAACCCGGCACGTATGAATATCTCGACGGCATGACCGTGATGGACCTGATCTTCCGCGCGGGCGGCCTCACGGAATCGGCCTACAAGCTGAGAGCCGAAGTCTCGCGGGTGGACTCCACGACCATCGCCACGACCAAGGCGGCCGAGGTGCATCAGGTCGCGATCACCGGCGACTACGCGGTGCACTCCGCCGACTCGACGTTCGCGCTGAAGCAGAACGATCAGATCTTCGTCCGGGAGGTCCCCGACTGGGACCTGCAGCGGAACGTGACGATCGCCGGTGAGGTCGCCTACCCGGGAACGTACTCGCTGCAGCGCCCCGACGAGCGCCTTTCTTCGCTGATCACGCGCGCCGGCGGATTCAAGCCCTCGGCCTATCCGCGCGCCGCGACCTTCACGCGCCGGCAGGGCAACGCCGGCCGCCTGTCCGTGGACGTCGAGCGCGCCGCGAAAGGGAAGAGGCCCAGCGACGTGATGCTGGAGGAGGGCGACCAGATCTTCATCCCGAAACAGCCGCGGACGGTCAAGGTCGCGGGCGAAGTCGGCTTCCCGGCCAGCGTCCTCTACGAGGGCGGAAAGTCCCTCGGCTACTACATCGAACAGGCCGGCGGCTACACCGACAACTCCGACAAAGGCCGGGTGAAGGTCATCCAGCCGAACGGAAAGGTGAAGTCCGTCCGCTCCACCTGGTGGGACCCCAAGCCCGATCCCGGCGCCCTGGTCATCGTGCCGAAGAAGGGCCCGGCCGAGAAGAAGGAGACGCTCAAGGACATCGCAACGATCGTGGGCATCGTGTCGGGAGCTGCGACTACGATCTTCCTGGCCCACCAGGCGACGAAGTGAGCCCGTCAACACCCCCGGTTCCATGGTGGTCTGACCGCGTCTGGCTTCGAAACACGATCCTGTACGCCATTCTCATCGCCGGGCTGGCGACCGGTATTTCCCTCCTCATGCCCAAGACGTACCGCTCGAACGGAAAGATCCTGCCGAATTTCTCAGGCTCCGCTGCTTCCTCCCTGCTCAATCTGGCCGCGGCCTCCGGTTTCGGCGACATGCTCTCCGGTGACCTGTCGAATACGGAGAATCCGGTCGTCACGTACCCTGAGATCCTTACGAGCACGAACTTGCTGGAGCGCGTCGCCCTCAGCCCGTTCCCTGTCGCCAGGTCCGAGTCCACGGACACCGTCATGAAGGCGATACGCGTCAAGGGATCCGATCGGCGCAGCCTCGATCGCGCTGTGCGCCTCCTCCGCACGATCACCGCCGTAGACGCCAACCCCCGGACGGGCGTCATCAATGTGAGCGCCGTGACTCGAGACAGCGTCCTGTCCGCGTACATCGTTCAGCGGATGCTGGTCGAGCTCGACCGCTTCAACGTGGAATCCCGGTCATCGCGTGGGCGCGCCACCCGCGAGTTCGTCGAGGGGAGGCTGGGCGAAGCCCAGAGGGCGCTCGCCTCCGCAGAGCAGAGCTTGGCGGGGTTTCGACAGGGGAACATCCGGGTGAGCGGATCCCCTCAGTTGCAGCTGGAGCAGGCGCGGTTGGAGCGTGAGGTGGAAACCCGGTCCGAGCTTTCACGCATGCTCGCACGCGAATACGAGACGGCGCGAATCGAGGAGAAGCGCGATACACCGACATTCACCATAATCGATCCTCCTCGCCCGCCCGTTCGAAAGTACAGACCCAAGACAACCGTGAACGCGTTGCTCGCTCTGATCGGGACCCTTGGGATTCGCGCGTTCCTTGCGAGGCTGAAGGAGCTCCGAACGGGCTCGGGCACCTACCTGCGCGAGCTACCACAGCGGGAGATGCCAGCGGGCGCTTGAGCGAGCGCAAGCGATGGTGAGGGGGTGGGGTGTCTCAATCCGAAGCCGTTGCAATTCAGGAAGAGACGCCTGCCTCCCAGGAATCGAGGCTCGACCCGAGGGCTGACCCGCGTCCCCCGCTTTCGACCCAGATCGGTTGGACGGCCGCGGGAAACGTGGGCTATGCCGCGTTGCAGTGGTGCATGCTCATTGTGCTTACCAAGCTTGTGCCCGCGGTTGCCGTAGGACAATTCGGTCTCGGCCTTGCTCTATCGGTCCCCGTCCTCATGTTTACCAATCTTCAGCTGCGCTCGATCCAGGCGACACGGGCGTCGGATCGATTCGAGTTCGACGATTACCTCGGTGTGAGGCTCGTGTCGACGGCTGCCGCTCTGGTCTTCCTTGCGATCGCGGTGGTGATCATCGGGTACCGATCGGCCACGGCCTGGGTTGTTTTGGCCGTTTCCTTGTCCAAGGGTATCGAGTCGATTGCGGATACGGTGTACGGCCATCTGCAGCATCGGGAGAGGATGAATCGAATCGCAATATCGATGCTCTGCCGCGGCGCGCTATCGCTGCTCGTATTGGGCGGGGTGTTGTGGATCACGCGAAGCGTCCTGATCGGCGTCCTCGGAATGGCCGTCGCATCAGGCCTCGTCCTTCTCGCCTACGACTTGCCGAGCGCCCGTGCCGTGACGCGAGCGTCCCGGACTTCCAGACCTAGCCAGCCAGGGAATGGCCCCCGATTTCACATCGTAACCATGCGCGCGATCGTCACGCTCGGCTTGCCCTTGGGAGTTGCGAGCCTGCTGCTGGCACTCGCGGCGAACACGCCCCGTTATTTCCTCGAACGCTGGCATGGAGAAGCCGCACTTGGATACTTCGCGGCGCTCGCCTATCCCACGGCCGCATTCTCGATCGTGGTGAGCGCCTTTGGCCAGGCCGCCACGCCTCGATTGGCTGAGTTCTATCGGACGAACCGGCGGGCGTTCTGGCGACTCGTCCTTTCGCTATGCGCCGTTCCGGTCCTCATTGCCATCATTGCGGCCATCGGCGTGATGGCCCTCGGATCGTCACTGCTCTCGTTCTTTTACAAGCCGGAGTACTCCCGGTACTTCGACGCTTTCGTGATCATGCTCGCCAGCGGAGCCACGTGGTCGTTGGCTTCCGTTCTGGGGTTTGCGGCCACGGCAGCACGCAAGCTCGCGGGGCAGGCGCCCGTCTCGCTCGTCGTGTGCGCGGTCACGCTGCTCCTGAGCGTGATTCTTGTCCCCGGCTTGGGTGTCCGCGGCGCCGCCATCGTATCCGTCCTTTCCGGGCTGACGTCGACGGGAGCGTATCTCTCGCTTCTGGTGTGGCGTCCGGTCCGCGTCCAGACGCCTGGCACCGTGACCCCATGACCACGGCAACCCTCTCCCGGGGGCCTGGGCGGCTCGCACTCGGCGCGGTCCTGATCGGTGTCGCGGCGGGGTTTGCATGCTTGCCGCGAGAGGCAGCCGTGGTGGCGGCCCTCGCCTGGGGAATGACGCTCCTCTGGTTCCTGCCGCGAGAAATGAATGTCATGCTTCCGCTCCTCCTTCTGCTCTCTGTTCCTGCCGATTACATTGCCGGGCTCGATGGCCCCGCCCATGGTTTCTTTGTCCTTGGCGCCACGTTGACCCTGTGCCTGGCCGCGGGTCTGAGGTCGGGATTCGCGTCGCCGTCGCTCGATGACTGGGATCTGTACGCGCTGATCGCGGTGCTCTGTGGTGCGACCTTGCTCCACGCTTCAAACGGCGAGCTGCGAGGGGTCCTTTTTTGGATCGGCGCAGGTCTCTTCCTCTGGTGGCTGAGGGCCGAGGAGCGCGGAGCCTCGGATGTTCGTGGCCAGGTCGTTCACGCTCTGCTGTTCGCGGGTGCGCTGGGCGGCCTCATCGCGATCATCGACCGAGCGCACCTGTTCGATGCGGCCCGGTTGATTCCAGGGTACGAACCGCATGAGCTGGAGTTCTCGCTCGAGAGCGGCTCGCGCGCGGCTGCTCTCAGCGGCCATCCCCTCCGCTTTGGAAGTCTCGCAATGCTTTCTTCCATATTTGCGCTGGCGTACGCCACCGACGAGCAAGTAGTCGGTGGGCGTAAGCGGCTCTATGTGGGTCTTCTGTTCCTTTCCCTGGCCGGCCTGGTCTTGTCGGGCGCCCGAGGATCGTGGCTTGGCGCGGCCATCGCCTTGGTTTCGTTTCTCCTCCTTCGGTTCCGGTCAGGGAGTTGGAGAGCTGCCGAAAGAGTCCTGGTCTACGTGGCGGGAGCGGCGATTCTCGTGTGGGCGAGCGGCTTGTTCCGGCTGATCCAGTCGCGGCTATTCGGCGCGGCGTTCCACCCCGGCTCGATCAACCAGCGGGTGCTCGTCGTCGAGGGAATCCGCTATGTGTGGACCCAGGTGCCTCTGTTCGGCGTTGGGTTCGGCGGTGCGGCGGAAATGGGCATGAGAATGGGCCTGAGACTCCTGAACCTCGAGAATGAATACCTCCGCTTCTTCTTCACGGCTGGATTTGCCGGGCCGATCGCCCTTCTCCTCGTCGGAATCAGGAGGATGCGCGCTGCGGCCAGCCGCCTCTCGAGCGCTCCCGTCCGTACCGGGACGCTCTGCGCCCTTCCAGCCATCCTGGTCAATGTCGGCACGTACAACCTGTTCTCATGGTCGATGGGGCCACCTCTTCTGGCGGCGCTTGCGTTCCTGGCGATGCCCACGACGTCGTCTGGAGCGAACCACGCTGCCATGGCGAGGAGCTCTCACTGATGCGCGTCGCCATCGTCCTGTGGTCGGGAGCCTACGGCGGGGCCGAGACCTGGAGTCTGGCCCTGGCCGAAGCCCTGTCCAAACGGGCCACTGCCGGTGTCGTCGTGGTCGGGAACCCGGAACCGCTCTGCGATCGACTCCGTGGTAAGGAGATCCGGCTCGAGGCGCTACGCCTCCGCAGAGGACGAGACGTCCTGGCCCATGCGGCTTCCTTCGCCTCCCACGTGCGCGGCATCGGCGCTGACGCATCGATCCTGCCTTCGGGCGGCTATCTGGCTGCTGCCCTCCGTCTGGGTGGCTACCGCGGAAGGGTCCTCGCCGTCGAGCATGGCGACCTTCTACAACGGCCGCGGTTGAATGCCATGCGCCGGACCGTCCGGTCCCTGGATGCGCTGAGCGGATCGTGGGCTGTCGATGCTTTGGTGGCGCCCTCCGACTACATGCTGCGAGAGATGTGCCGCCATGTCGGCGACAGGACCGTTCGCCGCATCTACCTGGGGGTGGATGTCGATTCTGGAGCCCCGAAACAGGAATTTGCTGACGACACGACGCTGACGGTTGGCTTCGCGGGCCGGCTCATCCCCGGGAAGGGACTCGAGGTCCTGCTCGAAGCGGTATCTCGAACGACGTGTCCGGATGTCCGTGTCGAAGTGGCCGGCGATGGGCCGGAACGCGGGCGACTCGAAGCGGAGGCCATGAGGCTGGGCATCAGCGATAAAGTCCGCTTCCATGGCTGGGTAGGGGATTTGCCTGCCTTTTGGAGACGATGTGCGATCGCCGTCGTCCCTTCCCGGGAATGGATCGAGTCCTTCGGCATGGTTGCCGTGGAAGCCATGGCGCAGGGATTGCCCGTGATCGCCGCGCGCAATGGCGGACTGGCGGAAGTCGTGTCCGAAGGTGAGACCGGTGCTCTGTTCGACGTGGGCGACTCCGAGGCTCTGGGCCGCCTGATTTCATCCTACGCCGGCGATCCGGGGCTGCGGCGCCGCCAAAGCGTTCTCGCCCGAGAGCGGGTGCGGACTCGATTCAACATCGACCGATGCGCCCAGGAGTTCCTGGAGCTCGTGCGTGGATTGAGCGATCACCAGGGCGAACGGGCCGCCATGACAGGTAAAGCGTGAAGGTCGCCATCGTAGCCCTCACGGACTTTCAGGACTTTCCGACGGGCGGAATCCTGACCTTCGTACGACGATTCGTCGAGGCGGTCGGCGCTCGACCGGGTCTCGAGACGACGCTGGTAGGATGGAGTCCCCGTGAAACTCCTGTCGGCGCCGCGAGGGAGCGAGTTCGCATCGGTCCCACGGAACATGACTTCCTTGCCGTAGGAAATGGGCGGCTTCATGGAGTGCTTCCGGACCGCGTCCAGTTCTACATGAATCGGCGCCGATGGGACCAGGTTCTCGGTGGGCTTCGCGGCGTGGAAGCGTACTACTGCCATTCACCCGAGGCCGTGCTTCGCGTGGCGCGGTCCCGCTACCGCCGCCCGATCGCGCTTCACCTCCATGGGGCCATCAACAGCGTGGGAAGGTCACGATTTGCGCTTGGGAGGATGCGCCCCGTCACGACCGCGTATGAGACCCTCGTACTTCGACCGGCGCTCCGGCTGTGCGATGCCGTCTTCGCGACCGTGTCGGACTCCGAGTTCGGGGATCTGTCGCGACGGGGATTGGTCAGCGTGGGGGTGCCTTGCAAGCGAGTGCCTGCCATGGTCAGCCGCCGGGGTAGCCCACGCGAAGCAGCCCCCTCCCAACGACTCCGGCTCGTCTGTGTGGGGCGCCTGGAACGCATCAAGGGCATCGATCTCGTCGTGCAGTCGGTTGCCGTTCTGGTTGGGAGAGGTCACGAGTGCACCCTGGATGTCCTTGGTGACGGGAGCGAGCGAGGGCGCCTGGAGCAGCTCGTGGCCCGGCTCAACCTCGAGCGGGCGGTTTCCTTCAAGGGCACGTTGAGTGAGGTGGGCGTTCAGCAGGCGCTTCAGGAATCCGACATCTTCATAAGCGGCAGCTATCAAGAGGGCTTTTCCCTGGCGCTCCTTGAGGCCCTCGCGCAAGGGCTTCCTGCCGTGGTCACGGACGTGGGGAGCGCTAGAGATGTCGTGCGCGATGGTATTACCGGATACGTCGTGGACCGTCGCGACCCTTCCGTTGTTGCCGATCGGGTGCTCGCGGCGGCGGCGCTGCGTCAGGAGATGAGCTCTCGATGCAGGGCCGTTGCCGAACCCTATTCCAGTGGAGCGGTCTCGGGAATCATCGTCGACACCTTGGAAGCGATCGCCCGCCGTTCGACCGATCGTCCTGCCCCCGTGAACACGCCAACCCTGTCGCAGGCGGCACGATGATGCCGAGGGGTGAATCGTAATGTGCGGCATCGCCGGGTTCATCGGAGTTGATGCGCCGGAGAAAGCAAGCGCCATGACCCGTGCCCTGGCTCATCGCGGACCGGACGACGAGGGCGTTTGGACCTCACCGACATTCCCTTTGTCCCTTGGCAACCGCCGACTCCAGATCGTCGATCTGTCACCTGCGGGCCACCAGCCGATGCTTTCAGCTGACCGCCGGCTTGCCCTGACGTTCAACGGCGAGATTTATAACGATGCTGATCTCAGGGCGGAGCTCGAGCAGCACGGGCACTCGTTCCGATCACAGACGGACACGGAAGTTGTGCTCCATGCGTTCGCGGAATGGGGGAGCGCAGCCCTTTCACGGATCCGGGGAATGTTTGCGTTCGCCCTGTGGGACGAAGCCGAGCGTACGTTGCTGATCGCCCGAGACCGGTTGGGAGTCAAGCCGCTCTACTACGCGGTCTCTGGCGGAGCGTTTGCGTTCGCGTCTGAGATCCGATCGCTCCTGACCTCGAAGCTTATTGCGCCGGAGCTCGATCCTGCGTCCCTTGAGAGTTACTTGAGGCTCCTCTGGGTCCCGGAGCCGCGGACCCTTTTCCGGCGGGTTCGGAAACTGGAGCCTGGGACGTATCTCCAGTGGCGGGATGAACAAGCCAAGGTCGTCCGATATTGGGATGTCCCCAAACCGTGCGGCGGCACTCCGTCGGCGGAGGAATTCCGCGAGACCCTGAGCGCAGCCGTCGCCCGCCAGCTGCGGTCCGACGTACCTGTCGGAGCGTTCCTCAGCGGCGGAGTGGACTCGACGGCCATCGTGGCCATGTGCCAACGGGCGGCTTCCCGGCAGCTACGCACCTATTCGATCGGTTTTCGAACCAAGGATCGCGCGGCAGAGGGTGCCTATGACGACCTGGCGTACGCGCGGATCGCCGCGAAGAAGTTCGGAACGGAGCATCTCGAGATCATTCTCGAGCCCGACGTCGCGTCGATCCTGCCTCGCGTCGTGCGGCACCTCGAAGATCCTATTGCCGATCCCGCCGCGATCAATTGCCTCCTGATCTCGGAAGCAGCGCGAAGCTCGAGCACGGTGTTGCTGGCGGGCACGGGAGGGGACGAGCTGTTCGGGGGATACCGGAAGTACGCTACGGCGATGCTTCTCTCCGGCTACCGGATCCTTCCCGGTCCGCTGAGAGAACTTGTTCTGGAGCCCCTGGTCCGCCGCTTGCCGGTTCGGATCGGCGGCCGCGGAATTCGCGCGTTCCGTTTTGCCAAGAAGCTCGTGCGATATGCCGGGGATCCGCTGTTGGACCGGTTCATTGGATATTCCTCCTATTACGACAGTCCGGAGCTTTCCGAATTGCTGGGCAAGGACCTGGGCGCCGTCGACCCTTATCGAGGGGTTTGGCCCTTGGTGGAAGCCTGGAATTCTCGGGGAACGGATGACGTGATCGATCGGATGACCTACGTAGATCTAAAGTACTATCTCCCCGGGCTCAACTTGGCCTACATGGACAAGGCCAGCATGGCCGCGTCGGTCGAGGTGCGTGTCCCTCTCCTGGATGAGGCGCTCATTGACCTGGCCTCTCGAATTCCCGGAAATCGCAAAGTCCGCGGGACTCGCACGAAAGTGGCCTTCCGAGAGGCGCTGCGTGACGTGGTTCCAGCCGAGATCCTCTCCAGGCCCAAGGCACCGTTCGCCGTGCCCATTCGGTCCTGGTTGGCCGGGGACCTTGCGGAGTACGTGCAGGACGTGTTGAATCCTTCTCGCGTGCGTGCGCGGGGACTCTTGGATCCCAATGTCGTGCAGGCGCTGGTCCGGGAGCACCATACGGGTCGCGAGGACCACTCGCTTCGGATATGGGCCCTGCTCACCTTGGAGCTCTGGATGCAGGAATTCTGCGACAATCCCGCGTACGCGGGCAGCAGCATCCCATCGAGGGAGATCGCCTTGGCTCCGAGCGTCGTCGCGACATGAAGCAGGTCGATCTTGATCCTTCGCGCGGGATCGTGAGCATCCGCGATGTGCCCGTGCCTCGCGCGGAGCGAGGGAGCATTCTCGTGCACGTGGCACGTTCCGCGATTTCTCCGGGCACCGAATCGTCCAAGGTTGCGCTCGCAGAGAAGTCTCTGTTCGAGAAGGCTCGTCAACGCCCCGATCAGGTGACAAAAGTTCTCGACACCATGCGCAGCGAAGGTATCGGCGCGGCAGTGCACAAGGTCCGGAATCGACTGGGGCAGCCTCAGCCTCTGGGCTACTCGCTCGCGGGAACGATCACCGCGATGGGTGAGTGCGACACCGCCTTTCGGGTCGGCGACCGGGTTGCGTGCGGGGGCGCAGGTGCTTCCCATGCTGAAATCGCCTCTGTTCCGGAAAACCTCGTCGCGCGGGTACCTGATGGCGTCGATCTTGCCGACGCGGCGTTCACTACCATCGGGGCGATCGCCCTCCATGGCATCCGCACCGGCAACGTTGTCCTTGGCGATCGGGTCCTCATCATCGGGCTGGGACTCATCGGGCAGCTGACCCTCCGACTCTGCGTTGCTGCGGGGGCTCATGTCTTTGGTGTGGATCCTCGGCGGGACCGGGTGGATCTGGCGTTACAATCGGGCGCCGAGCGGGCGGACACGCAGCTCGATACGTCCACCGCGCAGCAGGTCCACGATTGGTCCTCGGGGCGTGGCGCGGATGTGGTTCTGATCACCGCGGGTGGGGCGGACAATGGGCCGCTCGTCCTTGCGGGCGCCGCGGCGCGCGACCGCGCGAAGGTCGTCGTCGTGGGCGCGGTGGACCTGGACGTGCCGCGCGAGCCGTTCTACGAGAAGGAGCTTTCGCTCACGGTTTCCCGCTCGTATGGGCCGGGGCGCTACGACCCGGCCTTCGAAGAGAAGGGAATGGCGTATCCCGTCGGTTTCGTCCCGTGGACGGAGCGGCGGAACATGGAGGAGTTCTTGAACCTCCTCGCGTCGGGACGTCTCTCTCTGAACGGCTTGAAGGGCGTGACGATCCCCTTCGAGCGCGCGCCGGAGGGGTACGAGCTGCTCGCGGGGAAGAACGGACCCTCGCCGATCTCGGTGGTCCTCGAGTACGGCGCCAGTCCGTCCGCGAACGGAGATGCGCCGGCGACAGCGTCGCTCGCGGCGCTCACCGCGGAAACGCCCGACGTCGCGCTCACCCCGGCGGACGGCCTTCCCGGGGCCGTCGCCGCCGCTGCCGCCGCGACTCCCGAAGCCGAGCCGGCTCGCCGCCGCTTCGCGCCGCGTCCGCTCCAGGTCTCCTTCCTGGGTCTCGGCAACTTCGCCTCCACCTACCTGCTGCCGCCGGTCAAGGCGGCGGGGGCCAAGCTGGAGCGCGTGATCACGGCGACGCCGATCAAGGCCGAGACGGCCAAGCGCCGCGCGCGTTTCCGCGTGGCGGGCACGGTGGCCGACGACGCGATCGACGATCCGCGCACCGAGGTCGTCATCATCGCCACGCGGCACGACGTGCACGCGGAGTACGCGGTGAAGGCCCTTCGCAGGAACCGGGCGGTGTTCGTGGAGAAGCCGCTCGCCCTGTCGACCGAGGAGCTTCAGGCCGTGACCGCGGCGCTCCGTGAGACCCAGGGGCGCCTGATGGTGGGCTTCAATCGCCGCTTCGCTCCCGCCACGACCTGGGCCCTGGACGCGCTGGGTCCGAATAGCGCGGGGCTTCGCGTCCTGATCCGCGTGAACGCGGGCGCGCTCCCGCACCGGCACTGGCTTCTGGACCACGAGTCGGGAGGCGGCCGGCTCCTGGGCGAGGCGTGCCACTTCATCGACTACGCCTGCTACGTGGCAGGCGCCGCCCCGACGCAGATCGAGGCGCGCGCGCTCGACGCGCCCCAGGAAGAGACGGGCCATCAGAGCTATCGCATCGATCTCCAGTTCGAAAACGGCGCCATGGCCACGATCGACTACCTCGCCAACGGCGACGCCTCCCTTCCCAAGGAGCGGATCGAGATTCACCGCTCCGGCACATCCCTCGTGATCGACGACTTCCGCTCCGCCTCCATCCATCGCGCGGGCAAGCGCCGCAACAAGAGCTGGGGCGCGCGCGACAAGGGGCACGCGACGGAAGTCAGAGCCTTCCTCGAAGCGGTCCGGACGGGGGCCCCGACCCCGATTCCGGAAGAAGAAAGCATCCTCAGCACGGCGCTGACCTTGGCCGCAGCCCGCTCGATTCGCGAGGCGCGGCCGATTCGGCGCGAGGAGTGGTGACATGACATCCGCGGACGCCCTTCATCGAATTCTGGAACGCGCCGAGCTGGACGGCTGGGCGGGATCGGACCCCTACGACGCGCTTCTCTCGCCGCTGGGCCGCGCGGTCACGCGCTTCGGCGGCCTGCCGCGGTTCGTGCTCTCGCAGCTGGTGCTGCGGGTGCCGGCCGCGCGCACCTTCACGAATCCGCCGGTCACCGTGAACACGAAGGGGCTCGCGCTGTTTCTGGGCGCAGTCACCCGCGGGCGGCATCTCCTGGGCTCGACGCGCCCGCGCGAGCTGGCGCGCGAGCTGATTGCCGAGATCGAATCGCGCGCCACGCCTGCCGGCGGGGGACTGGGCTGGGGCTATCCCTTCCCCTGGCAGTCGCGCTCCTTCTGGGCGCCGGCGGGAACGCCGAACGCGGTGGTGACGGTCACGGTCGGTTGGCACGCGCTGCGCGCCGCCGAGGTCTTCGAGGACGCGAACGCGCGCGCGTTGGGGCTGGGCGCCGCGCGCTTCCTGGCCTCGGGGCTCAACCTCGTTCCCGTCGCGCCCGATGCCGTCGCGATCTCCTACACCCCTGCCGACCGCACGCGCGTCGTGAACGTGTCGGCGCTCGCGGGGCGCCTGCTGCTCCGGGCGGCCCGGGTGGGCGGCGACCCGGAGCTGGCCGTCCTGGGCGGGAAGCTTCTCCGCTTCGTGCTCCAGGCACAGCGGCCCGACGGATCGTGGCCCTACGCGGTGGAGAAGGGGGGCGCCTGGATGGACTCGTTCCACACCGGGTACGTGCTGGAGTCCCTGGTGCACGCGCGCGAGATGGGTTTTCCCGTGCCGGACGGCGCGCTCTCGCGCGGGATCGAGGCCTACGGCCGCTTCTTCGCTCCCAATGGCGCCGCGCGGCTCACGCTGACCGACTCCTCGCCGTTCGACGCGCACTCGGCCGCGCAGGGCATGGTCACGTACGGAGCCGTCGCCCAGTCCGAGGCCGCGTCCGACTCGCGCCGGCACGCCGCCCGCGCCGCGGCGTTCGCGATCGCCGACTGGTCGCTGCGGGCGCTCTGGGTTCCTGGCGAGTCGCACTTCGCCTACCGCATCGCGCGCGGGTGGCGCGACGAGCGCGAGTTCCTGCGCTGGGTGCAGGCGTGGATGGCGCTCGGCATGGCCACGGTGGAGTCGCTCCGCACGGTGGAAGAGCCGGCCGCCTCGGTGCCCGTGGGCGTCGCGTGAGGGTCTGGATCGACGTCGACAACGCGCCGCACGTCCAGATTTTCCGCCCCATCATCGGGCGGCTCCGCGAAAAGGGCGCGGAGGTCTCGGTGACCGCGCGCGGACGGACGTTCGTTCCCGAGCTGCTCCAGGCCGCGTCGATCGATCACACGATCATCGGGAGGGGACAGCCGCGCGGGGTCGCGGCCAAGGCGACCGCGCTCGCCGGACGCGCCGCGGCGCTCGCGCGCTACGCCTCGGGCGAGCGCTTCGACGTGGCCGTGGGGCACGGGTCGCGATCGCTCCCGCCCGCCGCCCGCATGGCGGGCGTTCCCAACCTCACGATGTTCGACTACGAGCACGTCTCCACCTGGCTCTTCCGCCGCTTCTGCGACCGCATCCTGATTCCGACGGCGGTGGCAGGCAGCGTCGTGGGCGCGCGGCCCGGGGATCCCTGGCGCACGTTCGACGGCTTCAAGGAGGAGATCTATCTCGCCGATTTCGTTCCGGACGGCACCATTCGCCGCAAGCTCGAAATTCGCGACGACGAGGTACTTGTGGTCGTACGCCCTCCCAGCCGAACGGCCCACTATCACGACGCCGCCAGCGAGGCGATTCTGGATGCGGTGGCGCGGCGGATCGGGCGGGGGCAAGGGGTTCGGGCGGTATGGCTTCGTCGCGACGCATCGGAGGTGGTGCCCGACTCCGCACGCGCCGCCAACATCCTCGTTCCCGAAGGGCCGCTGGATGGGCTTTCGCTGCTTGCGGCGGCCGATCTCGCGATCTCGGGCGGCGGCACGATGAACCGGGAAGCGGCGCTTCTCGGCACGCCCGCTTACAGCATCTTCACGGGTCCGGCGGGGGCGCTGGACCAGGAGCTGATCCGCACGGGGCGCCTGACCGCCGTTCGCGATCCGGAGGCGGTCGCGGCGATTCCGTTCGTCAAGAAGCCGGAGGCGCCACCGTTCCGATACGGCGGCGACCTTCGCGAGCACGTGGTGGACCAGATCTGGGACCTCGGGACGCACCGGACGCGGGCTGGGGCAATGGGGAGGAAACGGTGGGCGTTCCCTTCGTAGACCTGAAAGCGCAATACCAGAGCATCCAGGAAGAGATCGACGCGGCGATCCGCGAGGTCGTCGCCTCGTGCGCGTTCGTGCTGGGACCGGCGGTGGAGCGGTTCGAGCGCGACTTCGCCGAATTCCTCGGCGTCGAGGAAGTGGTCGGCGTGAACAACGGCACGGCCGCGCTCCAGCTCACGCTGCTCGCGCTGGGGATCGGACCCGAGGACGAGGTGATCGTCCCCGCGCACACGTTCATCGCGACGGCCGAGGCGGTCTCGCACGTCGGGGCCAGGCCGGTGTTCGTGGACGTGCGCCGCGACACGGCGAACCTGGACGCCTCGCTCCTCGCGGCCGCGGTCACCCCGCGCACGCGCGCGATCGTCCCGGTGCATCTCTACGGCCAGCCGGCGGACATGGAGCCGATCCTTCGCTTCGCCTCCGAGCGCGGGCTGATCGTGGTCGAGGACGCCTGCCAGGCGCACGGCGCGCACTACCGCGGCCGGCGCGTGGGCTCGTTCGGGCGCGCGGGCTGCTTCTCCTTCTACCCGGGGAAGAACCTGGGCGCCTACGGCGAGGGGGGCGCGATCGCGACCAACGATCACGAGCTGGCGACGCGGCTGCGCCGCCTGCGCGACCACGGCCAGACCGAGCGCTATCACCATGCCGAGGTCGGGTACAACGCGAGGCTCGAGGGGATCCAGGGGGCGGTGCTCGGCGTGAAGCTGCAGCACCTCGACCGCTGGAACCGCGCGCGCCGCGCGCACGCCGCAGTCTACGAAGAGGAGCTGGCGGTCGCCGGCGTCACGATCCCCTTCGAGGCGGAGTCCTGCGAGTCGGTCTATCACCTGTTCGTCGTGCGCTCGGAGCGGCGCGACGCGCTGCGCGAGCATCTCGGGGCGCTCGGGGTGCAAACCGGACTCCACTATCCGATCCCCGTGCACCTCCAGGACGCCTACGCGGCGCTCGGCCACCACGAAGGAGACTTTCCGGAATCGGAGGCGTGGGCGCGCGAGTGCCTCTCCTTGCCGATGTTCGCCGAGCTGACGTTCCAGCAGATGGACGAGGTCATCCAAGGCGTGAAGTCGTTCGGCTTAACGACTGCGCCCCAAGCGAATAAAGGGTTGACTACGTAGCGTTCCGCTGTTCTACTGCGTTTCGTGGCGGGGCAGGGAAGGCCCCCGAATGTGGTCCGCACACCGACACGGCGACGAGGCAGCGCCGGGAGGACCGCACTGAAGCAGGATGGATTCGCCACGCGAAGCCGCGAGGCTCGTCGCGACGTGCGCGACACGCTGTCCGCGGTATCGCCCGACTCCGCGCGGTTCGACGATTCGCGACCGGGATCCTGGGATGCCCCGATGCATCCCGCGAGCCCCGCGGCGCATCGCGCCGTCACGGCCGCCGCGATCGGCGCCGATCTCGTCGCGATCGCCTCGGCGTTCTTCCTCACCGCGCTCGTCCGCTTCACCCCCGAACGCCTGCTGACACCGCTCGCGCGGCCCGACGGCGTGGCGCTCTTCGGATGCTCCGCGCTCCTGTGGGTCGCGTTCCTGAGCGCCCGCGAGGCCTACGCGCCGCGCGCGATGATTTCCATCGCGGCGCAGATCCTTCGCGTGCTCGGCGCCGCGCTCCCGGCGTGGGTGCTCACGCACCTCGTCGCGTTCGCGCTGAAGATCGAGGTGCCCTTCGAGAGCCGCCTGGCCGTGGGGCTCTCGCTGCCGGCGACGCTGCTCTTCCTGGCTGCGGGACGGCTGCTCCTCGTGCGGCCGCTGGCGCGTCGGGCCTACGGCCGGCTGGCCCACGGCCCGGTGCTGGTGCTGGGCGACACCGATCGCGCCGTGCGGCTGGTCGAGCACTACCACGAGAGCTACGACGGCGCGCGCGCCGTGCACCTCCACGATCTCTCGTCCATGACCCCCGAGCGTGCGAGCGACCTGGTCGAGAGCCTCGGCGTGAGCGAGGTGGTGATCGAGCCGCAGGGCCGCGCGCTGGAAGAGGTGTTCGACACCGCGTTCGCCTGCCTCGACGCGCAGGCCGAGGTGGTCGTGGTCTCGAACCAGCTCCACGTCGTGACCGGACGCGCCGCGATCGCCGACATGGCGGGCGTGCCTGCGATGCGCTTCCGCCGCCCCGACCTGCGCGGCCCCGAGGCGCCGCTGCGGCGACTGATCGACATCGCCGGCGCCGCCGTCTGCCTGGTCGCCCTTGCCCCCGTGTTCCTGCTGATCGCGATCGCGGTGAAGTTTTCCTCGCCCGGGCCGATCTTCTTCCGCCAGGAGCGGGTGGGACGCGGCGGCCGCCGGTTCACCATGCTCAAGTTTCGCACCATGGTGGCCGGCAACGACCCCAGCGCCCACCGCCAATACCTGGCGTCCTACATCCAGAGCGGCGCTCCCGCATCCGTCGCCGACGACGGGACCCGGATCTACAAGCTGACGCAGGACCCCCGCGTCACCGCCGTGGGAGCGTGGCTCCGCGCGTTTTCGCTCGATGAGCTGCCGCAGTTCTGGAACGTGCTCATGGGGGAGATGAGCCTGGTCGGGCCGCGTCCCTGCCTTCCGTACGAATGGGAACTCTACCGGCCCTGGCAGCGCCGCCGCCTGGACGTCATGCCCGGATGCACCGGGCTCTGGCAGGTCACCGCGCGCAGCCACGTGGCGTTCGACGAGATGGTGATTCTGGATCTGCACTACGCGCATCACGGGAGCATCGGCCGGGACCTGTGGCTGATCGCTCAGACGCTGCCCGCGATGATTCGGGGAAGGGGCGGCTACTAGGGGCGGGTTCGTTGCGGCAGGTCTCGGGGCCGCGGGGAGGGGAGATGCACGTCGGGGTGATCGGCTGCGGGTACTGGGGACCCAATCTCGTTCGGAATCTGCTGTCCAATCGAAAGTGCGACGGCGTCACCGTGTGCGACGCGAGCGAGGCGAATCTGGAGCGCGCCCGCGAGCGGTTCCCGCAGCTGCGGTGCGTGGGGAGCGCCGAGGAGCTCTTGGCCGACCGGCTGGTCGAGTCGGTGATGATCGCGACTCCCGTTTCGACCCACTATCCCCTGGCGCGCGCCTGCATCGAGTCGGGCCGCCACACGTTCGTGGAAAAGCCGCTGACGGCGTCGGTCGCCGAGGCCGAGGAGCTGATCGACCTGGCCGACCGCTACGGGGTGACCCTGATGGTGGGACACACCTTCGAGTTCTCCCCGCCGGTGGTGAAGATCAAGCAGATCATCGAATCGGGCACGCTCGGAGATATCTTCTACGTGTCGGCGATCCGGGTAAATCTCGGCATCCACCAGAAGGACGTGAGCGTGGTGTGGGACTTAGCACCCCACGATCTCTCGATGCTGTTCTACTGGCTGGACGAGGCGCCCTCGGCGGTGGCGATGATGGGCGGCGCCTACGTGCGCCCCGGGATCTCGGACGTCGCCTTCGTGAACCTCCAGTTCGCGAGCGGGACGATCGCGAACTTGCAGGTCTCCTGGCTCTCTCCCAGCAAGCTCCGGCAGACGACCATCGTGGGATCGCAGAAGATGCTGATCTACGACGACACGAACGCGATGGAGCGCGTCAAGGTGTTCGACCGCGGCGTCGAGTTCCTCGAGCCGACCACGTTCAACGAGTACACGCTGACCTATCGCACGGGGGACATCGTCTCGCCGGCCATCCCCACGACCGAGCCGCTGCAGCTGGAGATCGATCACTTCCTGGAGTGCGCGGCCACTGGCGAACGGCCCCGGACCGACGGGCTGAGCGGGCTCCGGGTCGTGCGCGTGCTGGAAGCGATCGAGCGGAGCGGGAAGAACGGGAACAGGCTCGAGAAGATTCTTCCGGACGGCGCCGTGTGGCCGGTCGATCCGCTGGAGATGGCGCGGGCCCGTCGGATGGTCGGCGCGCGGCATGGCAATGGGAGTGGCAACGGCCACGCGTAAGACATCGAGGTGACACCATGAGCGGCAACGCGACGATCGAAGCCCTTCCCGGAGTCCAGGTCTATCCCGGCGTCGAGATCGGGGAAGGCGCGGTATTGGAGGCGCCCCTCGTTCTCGGCAAGCCTCCGCGCGGTCGCGAGCCCGGCGAATTGAAGTTGGTGATCGGCCCCGGTGCGGTGATCCGCCCCTTCACGACCATCTATGCCGGCACGGTCTTGGGCGCCGGCGTTCAGACCGGTCAGTGCGTCTCGATCCGCGAGGACAACGAGATCGGTGAGGGAGCGTCCATCGGCACCGGGGCCATCCTGGAGTTCGGCAATCGTGTGGGAGCCCGCTCGCGCATCCACTCCGGATGCTTCCTCGAGCTGACCGTGATCGAAGAGGACGTCTTCGTCGGCCCGCGCGTCGTCTTCACCGACGACCCCCACCCCATGGGCTGCCCGCGGTACCAGGAATGTCTCGGCGGCGTGAAGGTGCGCGCGCTCGCGCGGATCGGCGCCAACTGCACGCTCCTCCCCGGCGTCGTCGTCGGGCGCAATTCGTTAGTCGGCGCCGGCAGCGTCGTCACCCGGAACGTGCCCGACGACATGGTCGTCGCGGGCAACCCCGCCCGGGTGATCCGACCTGTCGCGGACTTGAAGTGCGTCGCAGGCTTCTACGCCCGCCCGTACGAGTGGGCGCCGTACCAAAGCAAGTAGAACTCCCCGCTTTCTCGGACATACTCCAGAGTATGTTCATGTGCCGGATCGGCGCACCGCGTAGGGAATGATCCCTCGAGGGATTCGTCTGCGGTGGTGGCCAAATCGCCGGTATGAGTCTTGCGACCTGGGATGGGCTCCACGCGGGGAATATCAATCCCTCACTACGACCCCGGGTGTTGACTTGACGCATCAGCGCCATGGATGGCGCTTTGGGGGTCGCCATGATCCGACATATCGTTCTCGCCGCCGCCCTGGGCGCGCTGCTGGCCTGGGCCGATCCTTCCTTTGCCACGGCATTTCTTACCGAAGTCGTCGATCCGTCCC
>DASQJL010000085.1 GCA_035631035.1 Candidatus Binatia bacterium
TCTTGTCGGGGGACGCCAGGCTGATGCGAATCGCGTCGAAGTCGCTGGTCAGCGCCGAGCGCTCGTGAAATGAGGGACGCATTTATTTACACCTCCTCCAAAACGGGTTGAGGAGTGACATCGATGGTTTTCTTCTTCGTCTTCATCAGCTCCACGTCGAGACAGAGCGACTGGAGCTCCCGGATGAGCACGTTGAACGATTCAGGCAGGCCCGCCGTGAACGACGCGTCGCCCTTGACGATGGCTTCGTAGATCTTCGCGCGGCCGGTCACGTCGTCCGACTTGGCCGTGAGCAGCTCCTGGAGGATGTGCGCCGAGCCGTAGGCCTCGAGCGCCCACACCTCCATTTCGCCGAAGCGCTGACCGCCGAACTGCGCCTTGCCGCCGAGCGGCTGCTGCGTGATGAGCGAATACGGCCCGATCGAGCGCGCGTGGATCTTGTCGTCGACCAGGTGCGAGAGCTTCATCATGTAGATGTAGCCCACCGTCACGCGCTGATCGAACGACTCGCCCGACCGACCGTCGTAGAGCACCGACTTCCCGTCCTCGGGCAGGTTCGCCTCGCGGAGGCACGCCTTGATCTCGTCCACGGTCGCGCCGGCGAAGACCGGCGTCGCCACCGTGGTGCCCAGATCGTGAGCGGCCCATCCCAGGTGCGTCTCGAGGATCTGCCCGATGTTCATTCGCGACGGCACGCCCAGCGGGTTCAACACCATGTCCACCGGGGTTCCGTCCGGGAGGTACGGCATGTCTTCCTCAGGGAGGATCTTGGCGACGACGCCCTTGTTGCCGTGGCGCCCCGCCATCTTGTCGCCGACCGAGAGCTTGCGCTTCTTGGCGACGTACACCTTCACGAGCTTGACCACGCCGGGAGGCAGCTCGTCCCCGCGCGTGACCTTCTCGATCTCCTTCTCCAGATTCTTCTCGACCCGGTCGAGCGCGCGCATCGCGCCTTCCATGATGCCCCAGAAGCGCTCGTTCACCTGGTCGTCGCGGGTGATCGACGTGCGGTAGGGGATCGAGTCGAGGTTCGCCTTCTCGAGGAACTCCTCGTCGATCTTCTTGCCGCTGCGGGCCAGCGCCTTCTCGTCGTCCCCCTCGATCCACTTGTTCACGTACTCCCCGAGCAGCACCTTGGAGACCTCCGCGGCGCGCGTCTCGAGGACCCGGTCCCGCTCCTTCTTGCTCTGGCGGCGGAGCCGGTCGATCTTCCGCTTCTCCTGCTTCTTCGTGCTCTCGTCCTTCTCCCGGCGGCTGAAGACCTTGGTGTCGATGACGACGCCGTCCATGCCCGGAGGGGCCTTGAGCGAAGCATCGCGCACGTCGCCGGCCTTCTCGCCGAAGATGGCGCGCAGCAGGCGCTCTTCCGGCGTGAGGTCGGTCTCGCCCTTGGGCGTGACCTTGCCGACCAGGATGTCGCCCGCCTTCACGCGGGCCCCGATCCGCACGATCCCTTCCTCGTCGAGGTTCTTGACCGCCTCCTCGCTCACGTTCGGGATCTCGCGCGTGATCTCCTCGGCGCCGCGCTTGGTGTCGCGCACTTGCAGCTCGAACTCCTCGATGTGGATCGAGGTGAAGCGGTCGTCCTTGATCAGCCGCTCCGAGACGAGGATGGCGTCCTCGAAGTTGTAGCCGCCCCACGGCATGAACGCGACGAGCACGTTGGCGCCCAGCGCCAGCTCGCCGTTCCGCGTGGCCGCCCCGTCCGCGAGGAGCTGACCCTTCTTCACGCGGTCGCCCTCGCTCACGAGGGGCCGCTGGTTCAGGCAGGTGTCCTGGTTCGAGCGGCGGAACTTGGTCAGCCGGTAGGCGTCCACGCCCGCCAGCTCCGAGTAGTCCACCGTCCGCGCCTTGCCGTCCGGCTGGTCGTAGCGCACGAAGATCGTGTCGCCGCTGACCGCCTCGACCGTGCCCGGCCGCCGGGCGAGAATGAGCGCGCCCGAATCCTCCGCCACCTTCCCCTCGAGGCCGGTCCCGACGAAGGGCGGCTCGGTGAAGAGGAGCGGCACGGCCTGGCGCTGCATGTTCGAGCCCATGAGCGCGCGGTTGGCGTCATCGTGCTCGAGGAAGGGAATGAGCGCGGCGGCCGGAGACACGAGCTGAATCGGCGAGATGTCCATGTAGTCCACGTCCTTCGGCTCCATGAACGGGAACTCGCCGCGCTCGCGCACCGTCTGGGCGCTCTCCAGCTTGCCCGCCTCGTCCACCACGGCGTTCGCCTGCGCGATCTTGAACTGGTCCTCCATGTCCGCCGAAAGGAACTGGACCGTCTTCTTGTCGACGGAGCCGTTCTTCACGGGGCGGTAGGGCGTCTCGAGGAAGCCCAGCTCGTTCACGCGCGCATAGGTCGCGAGCGAGGAGATGAGCCCGATGTTCGGCCCTTCCGGCGTTTCGATCGGGCACATGCGCCCGTAGTGCGTGTAGTGCACGTCGCGGACCTCGAACCCCGCGCGGTCGCGCGTGAGGCCGCCCGGCCCGAGGGCCGAGAGGCGCCGCTTGTGCGTCAGCTCGGCGAGCGGGTTCGTCTGGTCCATGAACTGCGAGAGCTGGCTCGAGCCGAAGAAGCTCTGGATCACCGCGGAGATCGTCCGCGCGTTGATCAGGTCGTACGGCGTCACCTGGTCGGCGTCCTGGAGCGTCATGCGCTCCCGGATGATCCGCGCCATGCGCGCGAGGCCGACGTTGAACTGGTTCGCGAGGAGTTCGCCCACGGCGCGCACCCGGCGGTTGCCCAGATGGTCGATGTCGTCGGTGGTGACCACCAGCCCCTGGATCTCCGCGTTCAGCCGGAGAGCCCGGAGGTAGTTGATGATCACGAGGAAGTCCTCGGGACCGAGCGTGGTCTGGTTGTCGTCCGGAACGCCCAGGCCCAGCTTCTTCCGCTTCTCCTTGGGACCGAGGAGCAGGTCGTGCGGGAGCTTGCGGTTCAGCTTGTAGCGGCCGACCTTGGCCAGGTCGTAGCGCTTCGGGTTGAAGAAGAGCTTCTTCAAGATGTCGCGGGCCGTGTCGGCGCGCGGCGGCTCGCCCGGACGGAGCAGGTTGTAGATGCGCGTGAGCGCCTCTTCCTCCGTCTTGGTCGAATCCTTCTTCAGGGTGTTCCGGATGATGTCGGCTTCGTCACGGTGCGGGATCAGGAAGGCGCGCACCGTCGTGAAGCCGGCCTTGCGCAGCCCCTCGACGCGCTCCATCGTGATGATCTCGTTCGCCTCGAGGAGCACCTCGCCCGTCTTCTCGTCGACGACGTCCTCGGCGGCCACCTTGCCGAGCGCGTCCGGCTCCTTCTTGGAGCGTGGCCCGCCGATCTCCTCCTCCTCCGTCTCGTAGAAGAGGTCGAGGATCTCGCGGTCGGAGACGTAGCCCAGCGCCTTCAGCAGCACCGTCACGGGCAGCTTCCGCTTGCGGTCGATGTGGACGTACATGATGTCGTTCACGTCCAGGCTGAACTCGACCCACGAGCCGCGGTAGGGAATGATCCGCGCGGTGTAGAGCTTCTTGCCGCTCGGATGGACGGTCTCGTCGAAGAAGACGCCGGGGGAGCGGTGCAGCTGGCTCACGATGACCCGCTCGGCGCCGTTGATGATGAAGGTCCCCTTGTCGGTGATGATCGGCAGCTCGCCGAGGTAGACCTCCTGCTCGATGATGCTCTTGTCCTTCCGTCCTTCCTCGGTTTCCTCGCGCACCCGGAGGCGGAGCGTGGCCTTGAGCGGGACCGAGAACGTCAGGTCGCGCTCCTGGCACTCCTCCACCGAGTACTTCGGCTCGCCGAGGTCGTACCGCACGAACTCGAGCGAGAAGAACTCGCGCGGGTCGCTGATCGGAAAGACGCTATGGAAGACCTCCTGAAGCCCTTCGGTCTTACGCTTCGTGGGGTCCGTATCGGCCTGCAGGAAATTGCGGAACGAGTCCAGCTGGACGTCGAGCAGGTTCGGGATCTGAAGATCCCAATCCCGGTCGATCTTGCTGAAGCTTCGCCGCTCCTTGCCGCGAATGGCTTTCACGTCGTATTCACCCTTTCGGTAACGCCCGCTGCCGGAAGGCCGCCCCCGCCGTCGCTTCCGCCGGGGGGCGCCTGGCCTCGATCCGACCGGCCCCTCGCCAGATCACGAGCGGCCGGGCCGGAGTACCGCACTACGGGAACGGCTCGGACTACTTGATCTCGACCGAAGCGCCCGCCTCTTCCAGCTTCTGCTTCACGGACGACGCCTCTTCCTTCGAGACCTTCTCCTTCACGGGCTTCGGCGCGCCGTCGACCAGGTCCTTCGCCTCCTTGAGGCCCAGGCCGGTCAGCTCGCGCACGACCTTGATCACGTTGATCTTCTTGTCGCCCGCCGCCATCAGCACGACGTCGAACTCGGTCTTCTCCTCGACCGCGGCCGCCGCCGCGCCGCCGCCGGCGCCCATCATCGGCCCCATCATCGGCATGGCCGCCGTGACGCCGAAATGGGTCTCCAGCTTCTTCACGAGGTCAGAGACCTCGAGCATGGTCATGCCTTCGAGAATGCTGATGATCTGCTGATCCTTCGTCCCTGCTTCCACGTTCGTGTTCCTCCTCCGGTCAGGCTCGGGGCGCCCGCGCGGGGCCGACCCCAGTGTCTTGGGATCTACCCCTGCTTCTTTTTACCGATGGCGTCGATGACTCCCACCATTTGGCGCAGCGAGCCGTGGAGCACGCCCACGACGCCCTGCATGGGGGAACGAAGCGCACCGATGAACTGGCCCAGCAGCACCTCGCGCGGAGGAAGCTGAGCCAAGACCTTGATTCCGTCCGGGCCGTACACCTGGCCGGCGACGTAGGCCGCCTTCAGGGCCGGCTTCTCGAATTCCTTGGCGAAATCCGCGAGGATCTTCGCCGCGGTCACCTCGTCGGAGCCGAACGCGATGCCGGTGGGGCCCTCGAGGTACTGGTCGAGCGCCTCCACGCCGTGCGCGCGCAGCGCCCGCTTGGTGAGCGTGTTCTTGGCGACGCGGTACTCCACCTTCGCTTCGCGGAGCTTGCGCCGCATCTTCGTGGCCAGCTCGACGTTCATCCCCTGGAAGTCGGTCAGGTAGATCGACTTCGACTGGGCGATGAGCTCGTTCAGCTCGCCGACGGTCTGTTCCTTTTCAGCGGTCGCCATGGACGTGCATTCTCCCCTGGGAGCGGTCGCGAGAGCGGCCGGGCCCTATGCCTTCAGACCGGACTGGATCGCGACGGGATCGAGCCGGACCGGCGGACCCATCGTGGAGCTGAGCGTGACGCTGCGCAGGTACTGCCCCTTGGAGGCCGCGGGCTTCATGCGGAGCACTTCCCGGAGGAACGCCTCGACGTTCGCGACGAGCTGCTCGTTGCCGAAGGAGGCCTTGCCGATGGGGGCGTGGAGATTGCCGGCCTTGTCGACCCGGTACTCGATCTTCCCCGCCTTCACCTCGCGGACCGCCTTCGCGACGTCCATCGTGACCGTGCCGCTGCGGGGATTGGGCATCAGCCCGCGCGGGCCGAGCACCCGGCCCAGCTTCCCCACCTCGCCCATCATGTCGGGCGTGGCCACGATGACGTCGACGTCCATCCAACCCTCGTTCAACTTCTTGATCCATTCGTCGGAGCCGGCGAAATCGGCGCCGGCGTCCTTGGCCTCGCGCTCCTTCTCGCCCTTCGTGAGGACGAGCACGCGCACCTTCTTGCCGGTGCCGTGCGGGAGCACGACCGTGCCGCGCACCTGCTGCTCCGCGTGGCGCGGATCCACGCCGAGGCGCATCGCGACCTCGACGGTCTCGTCGAACTTGGCGGTCGCCGACTTCTTGAGCCGCGCCACCGCGTCGCTCAGATCTCCCAGCCGCTCGGCCCCGATCGTCTCGGAGGCCGCGCGGAACCGCTTTCCGATCCGCATGCGCCCCCCTATCCGACGACGTCGATGCCCATGGAGCGCGCGGTGCCTTCGACCATCCGGACCGCCGCCTCCAGGTCATTCGAGTTCAGGTCGGGCTTCTTGAGCTCGGCGATCTCGCGCACCTGCGCGCTCGTCACCTTGGCCACCTTGTTGCGGTTGGGCTCGCCGGAGCCCTTCGCCAGCCCCGCGGCGCGCTTCAAGAGCACGGAGGCGGGCGGCGTCTTGGTGATGAACGTGAACGAACGGTCGCTGTAGACCGTGATCACGACCGGGATGATGAGCCCCGGCTGCCCCTGCGTGCGCGAGTTGAACGCCTTGCAGAACTCCATGATGTTCACGCCGTGCTGGCCCAGCGCCGGCCCGATGGGGGGCGCGGGGGTCGCATTGCCGGCGGGCACCTGGAGCTTGACCAGCGCCTGCACCGGTTTCGTCTTGGCCATCCGTGTTCCTTTCCGTTCGCGGGGCTTGCGCCCGGCTCCCACGTCGCGTGGTCGCGCGGCGGGCCCAACGCCCGCCGAAAGCAGCGCCCGCCGGCTAGACCGGCTGGACCTGCAGGAAGTCGAGTTCGACAGGCGTCGCGCGCCCGAAGATCGACACCATCACCTTCACCTTCTGCCGCTCGGGATTCACCTCGTCGACGACGCCGGTGAAGTCGGTGAACGGACCGTCCACCACCTTCACGTGCTCGCCCGACTTGAACGGCACCTCGGCCGCGCCGCGCATCCGCCCGCCGGCTTCCATGTGCCCGAGGATCCGCTTCACCTCCGCCTCGCGAAGGGGAATCGGATCCTGGCCCGAGCCGACGAACCGGGTCACGCCCGGGACGTTCTGGACGACGAGGCGGGACTCCATGTCGAGGTTCATCTCCACGAGCACGTAGCTCGGGAACGTCTTCCGCTTGGACGTGATCCGCTTGCCGTCCTTCATTTCGGCGAATTCCTCGGTCGCGACGAGGATCTGGCCGAAATGGTCCTCCAGCCCCGCCGCATGGATCGCGCGCTCGAGGTTGGCCTTGACCTTGTTCTCATGGCCCGAATAGGTGTGGATCACGTACCAATCCATGACGTGTTCCTTCTCCACTAGCCGACCATCTTGATGATCGCCTCGAACGCGAGCGAGAGCCCGCGGTCGACGATACCGATGAAGATGGCGATGACGAAAACCATGACGATCACCACCAGGGTGGATTCCCGGAGCTCCTCGCGCGTCGGCCAGGAGACCTTGGACATCTCGACCCGCACGTCCTTGATGTACTCGCTCGCGGCGGTGACGATCCCCGGCCGCGCCACGCTCTTTTCGACTGTCGGTTCCGCTCGCACGGATGGCCCCTTCCCCAAGCTCCAACGAACAAGAGTCGGCACTACAGTGGCAGGCCAGGAGGGATTCGAACCCCCGACTCCCGGTTTTGGAGACCGGTGCTCTAGCCGGACTGAGCTACTGGCCTACCCAGACTCCGGCCCGGTGTCTTACCGGGTCTCTTTATGCGGCGTATGCTTCCGGCAGCGCGGGCAGAACTTCTTCCACTCGACGCGGTCCGGATGCTTGCGCTTGTTCTTCGTATTGGTGTAGTTGCGCTCCTTGCATTCGTTGCAAGCGAGCGTGATCTGGTCTCGCATGGGCTCCGCCTTACTCCGTAATCTCGGCCACGACGCCGGCGCCGACGGTGCGCCCGCCCTCGCGGATGGCGAACCGAAGCTCCTTCTCCATCGCGATCGGCGTGATCAGCTCCACCGCCATCTCCACGTTGTCTCCCGGCATCACCATCTCCCGTCCCTCC
>DASQJL010000086.1 GCA_035631035.1 Candidatus Binatia bacterium
ACCGCGCCGCGAGGGCGCGGGAACGTCCACGACGTCGCCTTCGACCACGACCAGGATGTGGCACGTGCGCTTGAGAATCGGCGTCGCGCGACCCTGCGCGCGGGGGAGGAACCGCTTCAGCGTCGGTCCCGCCTGCGCCACCGCTTCCTTCACGTGCATGTGCTCGATGTTGATCTTCCCTTCCATGGCCACGGCGTTCGCCACCGCCGACTTCATGACCTTGCCGATCACCTTGGCCACGTGCTTCGGCGTGAAGTCGAGGATCTCGGTCGCCTGATCCACGCGCTTCCCGCGGATGAGCTGCAGCACCTGGTCCGCCTTCCGCGGCGTCACCCGGATGTATCGCGCGATCGCTTTCGCCTGCATGTCCGGTCTCCTGCCCGCCCGGCTACTTCGCCGGAGCCGGCGACGTCGCGGCCTTCTCGGACGAGCCGTGGCCGCGGAAGATCCGCGTCGCGGCGAACTCGCCCAGCTTGTGGCCGACCATGTTTTCCGTGATGTACACGGGGATGAACTTGTTGCCGTTGTGGACCGCCAGCGTGTGGCCCACGAACTCGGGCGAGATCGTCGAGCGGCGCGCCCAGGTCTTGACCACGCGGCGCTCGTTCGCCTTGTTCATGCCCTCGATCTTCTTCAAGAGCTTCGGCTCGACGAAGGGACCCTTTTTGATCGAACGACTCATGTCCTATGACTCCTCTGGCCTTCGGCCCGTCAGCTCTTCGCCTTCCGCCGGCGCAGGATCAGCCGGTCGGAGAGCTTCGCCGTGCGCGTCTTCTTCCCCTTGGCGAGCTGGCCCCACGGCGAGCAGGGATGCCGCCCGCCCGAGGACTTGCCTTCGCCTCCGCCCATCGGGTGGTCGACCGGATTCATCGCCACGCCGCGGACGTTGGGGCGACGCCCCATCCAGCGGGACTTGCCCGCCTTGCCGATCACGATGTTCTGATGGTCCTCGTTCCCCACCTGGCCGATCGTGCACCAGGAGCGGAGCGGAACCCGCCGCATCTCCCCCGAGGGGAGCCGGAGCGCCGCGTAGTCCCCTTCCTTCGCCATCAGCTGGCAGAAGGTGCCCGCGCTGCGCGAGAGCTGGCCGCCCTTGCCGGGCACCAGCTCCACGTTGTAGATGAACGTGCCCAGCGGGACGAAGCCCAGCTCCATCGCGTTGCCCGGGCGCGGCTCGGCATCGTTGCCCGACAGCACCGTGTCGCCCACCTTGAGGAGCTGCGGCGCCAGGATGTAGCGCTTCTCGCCGTCCGCGTAGTGGAGCAGCGCGATGCGCGCGCTCCGGTTCGGGTCGTACTCGATGTGCGCCACCTTCGCCGGCACGCCGCGCTTGTCGCGCTTGAAGTCGATCACGCGGTAGAGCCGCTTGTGCCCGCCGCCGCGCAGCCACGCCGAGGTGTGGCCGGTGTTGGCGCGGCCGCCCTTCTTCGGAAGGTGCTGGGTCAGCCCCTTCTCCGGACCCTGCCGCGTGATGTCGTCGAACGAGGCGACCGTGCGGAAGCGCTGGGTCGGCGTGAGCGGTCGGAATTTACGGAGCGCCATGGCTTATACCTGCTCGAAGAGATCGATCGACTCGCCCTTCTTCAGCGTGACGACGGCCTTCTTCCAATCGGGTCGATGTCCCGCGTACCGGCCCAGCCGCTTCGGCTTGCCGTGCACGCGAAGGGTGCGGACCGTTTCCACCTTCACGTTGAAGATGGCCTCGATCGCCTGCTTCACCTGGATCTTGTTCGCGTCGCGCGCCACCTCGAACAGGAACCCGTTGTGCCCCTCGCGGAGGCGGGTCCCCTTCTCGGTCACCAGGGCGCGGCGCACGATGCTGCGCGGCTCGCGGATCATCGCGGCTCCTTCGCCTTCGCGCCGGAACGCGCTTCGGCATGTTCGTGGAGGCGCTCGGTCAGGCTCTTCAGCCCGTCTTCCGTGAGCACCAGCGTCTCGCACTTCATGAGCGAGTAGGGATGGAGCGAGGCGCTCTCCACCGTGTCCACCCGCGCCAGGTTCCGCGCGGACTTGAGCATGGCGTCGCCGGTCCGGTCGGTCACCCAGAGCACCTTCTTGCCGGTGAGGCCGATCGCCTTCAGGTAGTCGGCCACCGGCTTCGTCTTCGGTTCCTTGAGCGCCGGCGGGGCCACCACGATCACGCCGCCTTCGCGCGCGCGGACCGTGAGGGCGCCGATCAGGGCGTTCCGGCGGGCCTTCTGGTTCATGCGCGCCGAGAACTCGCGCGGCTGCGGGCCGAACGCGACACCGCCGCCGGGCCAGAGCGGGGAGGTGTTCGAGCCCGCGCGGGCGCGTCCCGTCCCCTTCTGCTTCCACGGCTTCCGGCCGCCGCCGCTGACCGCGGCCTTGTTCTTGGAGGCCGCGTTCCCCTGCCGCTGATTCAGGAGGTAGATGTGCACCGCCTCCCAGATCAGATGCTCGTTCACGTCGCCGTCGAAGAGGGCGGCGGGGAGCTCGACCGTGCCGAGGTCCTTGCCGTCGTTTCCGAACTTGCGGGCGGTCGCCATGGCTACGCGTTCCCCTGGACGTCGGCGCCGCCGGCGCCGCGAATGAGCACCATCCCGTTCGGCGCACCGGGCACCGAGCCCCGCACCCACATAAGGTGCTGCTCCGCGTCCACGCCGATCACGTCCAGGTTCTTCACCGTGACGCGAGCGCCGCCCATGCGGCCCGGAAGGCGCTTCCCCTTGATGACGCGGCTCGGATAGGCGGAGGCGCCGATCGAGCCGGGCTGCTTGTGCGTCGTCACGCCGTGCGTCTCGCGTCCGGCCGTGAAGTGATGCCGCCGGACGACGCCGGCGAAGCCGCGTCCCTTGGACATGCCGATCACGTCCACCTGGCTTCCCACCGGGAAGATGGAGACGGTGATCTGCTGTCCCGGCTGATACGCGGCCGGGTCGTCCACCTTGAGCTCGCGGATGTACCGCGCGCCGGCGGCGCCGCCGTGCTTCTTCAGGTGGCCGCGCAGCGGGCTGTTGGTCCGCTTCTCACGCTTGGCGCCGAAGCCGATCTGGATCGCCGCGTAGCCGTCCTTCTCGGGCGTCTTCACCTGCGCGACCGTGCACGGGCCGGCCGCGAGCAGCGTGACCGGCACGACGCGTCCCTGCTCGTCGTACAGCTGGGTCATTCCGATTTTTCGCGCCAGCAATCCGATCATGGCCGCCTCAAATCTTGATTTCGATGTCGACGCCCGCGGGCAGGTCGAGCTTTTGCAGCGCGTCGACCGTCTGCGGCGTCGGCTTCATGATGTCGATGATCCGCTTGTGGACCCGGATCTCGAACTGCTCCCGGGACTTCTTGTCCACGTGCGGCGAGCGGAGCACGGTGTACACCGACCGCTGCGTCGGCAGCGGAATCGGGCCGGCCGTGCGCGCGCCGGTTCGCTTGGCCGTGGCGACGATCTCCCCGGCCGATTTATCGAGGATCGCGTGATCGTAGGAACGAAGACGGATCCGAATGCGCTGTCCTTGAGCGGTCCCGGCCATTCGTTACTCCGTGATCTCGGCCACGACGCCGGCGCCGACGGTGCGCCCGCCCTCGCGGATGGCGAACCGAAGCTCCTTCTCCATCGCGATCGGCGTGATCAGCTCCACCGCCATCTCCACGTTGTCTCCCGGCATCACCATCTCCCGTCCCTCC
>DASQJL010000087.1 GCA_035631035.1 Candidatus Binatia bacterium
CTCGGAGCGCGGCACGCGATCGGCGTCTCCTCGGGCACCTCGGCGATCTCGATCGGGCTCGCGGCCCTCGGCGTGGGTCCCGGTGACGAGGTGATCGTGCCCGCGTTCACCTATTTCGCCACCGCGAGCGCGGTGGTCCAGACGGGTGCGAGGCCCGTGTTCGCGGACGTGGAGCCGCGGCGCTTCGGCCTCGACCCGGCCGCCCTGGAGGCCGCGATCACGCCGCGCACGCGCGCGATCGTTCCGGTGCATCTGTACGGGCTCGCCTGCGAGCTCGCGCCGCTCCTTGCGATCGGAGAGCGGCGGGGGATCCCGATCCTGGAGGACGCCGCGCAGGCGATCGGCGCGACCGACGCGGGGCGCCCGGTCGGAGCCTCGAGCGCCGGCGCCACGCTGAGCTTCTTTCCGACCAAGAACCTGGGCGCCCTGGGCGACGCGGGCGCCATCCTCACCGAGAAGGACGACGTCGCGGCGCGCGCGCGGCTCCTGCGCGTGCACGGCGACGCGGGGAACTACCGGCACACGGCGCTCGGCACGAACGCGCGCCTCGACGCGTTGCAGGCGGCGCTGCTCCGCACCAAGCTGCGCCATCTCGAGGCCTGGACCGAGGAGCGCCGCGGCATCGCGGCGCACTACCGGGAGGCCCTCGCCGATACGCCGGTCGTCCTCCCGGAAGAGCCGGCGGGCGCGCGCCACACCTACCACCAGTTCACGATCCGGGCGCCGGAGCGCGACGCGCTCCAGAAGCGGCTCGCGGAGCGGGGGATCGGCTCGCGCGTCTATTATCCGATCCCGCTTCCGGCGCAGCCGGTCTTCGCCGAGGCCGGCTGGCGGATCGAGGCGTTTCCGGTCTCGCAGGCGCTCTCGCGCGAGGTCCTGTCGCTCCCGATCTTCCCGGGGCTCACGCCGGCCGAGGTGGATCGGGTCGCCGGCGCGATTTCGGGCTTCTATCGGGAGCGGCGCTGATGGCCGCTCCCGGCGCCATCGGCGGCTGGCCCCGGCCGCTTCGAATCGCGGTGTTCGCGGCGGGCGGCGTCGTCGCGCTCGGCGTGCTGGTCGTGGTGGCCGCCTGGGCGCTCATGCCGCGCGACTGGATCCAGCAGGAGGCGCGGCGGCAGGCCGCCCGCATGAGCAACGCGCGCGTGGGGTGGGCGCGCATCACGCCGGAGTTCCGGGACTGGTCGCTGGGCGTCACCGTGGAGAAGCTGGATCTCCGCATGCCCGAGACCGGGCCGCCGAGGCTCCAGGCGCGCCTTCCGGAGGCGTTCGTCCGCTTCCGCCTGCTCCCGCTCCTCTTCCGCCGCGTCGAGGTGAGCGGCGCGCGAATCAAGGGCGGCGGCATCGTGTTCACCGATCAGGCGCCGTCCGCGCCCTCGCCGGGGGAGACCAAGGGCGGCGCCGCGCACGTCTTCCTGCCGCGCGTGGATCTGGACGGCGTCTCGCTGCGCACCCGCGACCCGCTGGGCTCGGGGTTCGACGTCAAGCGGGTCTCCGGAAGCGCCGAGATCCAGGGACCCCTCGACCATCCCGCCTCCATCAAGCTGGAGGCCAAGGCGGACAGTCTCTACTGGAAGCCCGAATCCCGCTCGCCGCTCCTGCCGCTTCCCTCGCCGGCCGAGGTGAAGCTGTCGCTGGACGCCAAGGACGGCGGCCAGCGGCTCGTGGTCTCCGACGGCTCGGCGACGGTCGGCCCCCTGGTCAGCGCCATCTCCGGCGAGATCCGGTTGCCCCCCGCGCCGGCGCCCGCGCAGCTTGCGCTGCGAATCGTCGGGCAGCCGCAGACCGTGCGCTCTTCCGATCCGGCGCTCCGCGCGTTCGCTTCGCAGTCGCCGGCCTCGTTCAGCGCGACCGTCTCCTGGGACGTGCGGGTCGGCGGCACCGCGCGCGACGTGACCAACGAGGGGCGCCTGCTCCTCAAGCCCTTCTCGGTCAGCGCCCAGTCGAACACGTTCACGATGGACCAGGCCAGCGTCTCCTGGTCGAGCGCCGCCGACCAGACGTTCGTGGGACGCGCCGAGGGCTTCGGCGGCGGCGTGACCTTCACCGGCGAGGCGCGCGGCGTCACGCGGCCGGGGGGCGAGATCCGCGGCACCTTCTACGCCCGCGCGCCGGCGGAGCGCCTGAACGGCCTCACCGCGAACGGCCCGATGTGGAATTCGGGCGATCTCGAATGCCGCGGCACCTTCGTCTCCCACCCCCCCGCGGAGGTGGGGCTGGAGTACACGGTGACGGGAACCGGCTTCAGCGGGACGATGCCGAACGTCTCCCGGCCGATCCGGCGCCTCACGTTCGCGGTCTCCGGGACGCGCACGACCGCCACCGTGAACTCGCTGGAGGCGGTGGTCGGCTCGAGCACCGCCAGCGTGACGGGAACGATGAACCTGGGCACGGTGCGGAGCGGAACCTTCGACGTGAAGATCGACCGGCTCAATGCGGACGAGTGGACCGGCGGCAGCGGCACGGGGCTGAGCCTCGACGCGCCCGAGGGACAGGACCAGCCCAAGCCGGCGCTGGGGGTCGTGGTCGCGAACATGAAGATCGGCGAGGTTCGAAACCGCGGCCTCCTGATCCACGACGTGACCGTTCCGGTCCGTTTCGCGCAGGGGAAGCTGGTGGCCGACCCGATCCAGGGGACGATCGGAAAGGGCTCCGTGAAGGGGGCGCTGGACGTGACCGGGGTGGACAGCCATCCCGCCTTCACGCTGCACCTGAACCTGAGCGAGGTGCCGGTGGAGGATCTGGTCTCGGGGCTTCTGCCGGTGCGGCTTCCCGTCTCGGGCAGCCTGACCGACGTCGTGGACCTTCGGGGCCAGGGCTATCCGGGTCCCGAGGCGGCAGCCTCCATGACGGGCACGGTGGCCGGGAAGATCGAGCGGGGCCTCTTGCGCCAGAACCCCGCCCTGAAACAGCTCCGCGAGGCGTTGGGCGCGGTCTCCCCGAGCGAGGTGCCGTTCCAGACGATCGCCCACAGCGCGCGGATCCAGGGCGGGAAGCTGATGCTCGACAAGGTGACGGGCGACCTCGGAAAGGACCTCTTCTCGATCACGGGAGCGATCGGGTTCGATCAGACACTGGACCTGAACGCGCTGCTCCGGCTGGCGCCCTCGCGCGTCGAGGGGAGCACGTTCCTGGCGCAGCTCGCCAGCTACGGCAAGGATGCCGAGGGGCGGGTCCCGATCGAGGTGAAGATCAGCGGCAGCGCCCTTTCGCCCAAGGTGAGCGTGCAGCCGTCGAAGTTCATCGAGACGGCCGGGAAGGGGTTCGTGAAGGAGGAGCTTGGAAAGCTGCTCACGCCCAGGACGCCCCGCACCGCGGCGACCGACACCGCCCGCGCGGGCGCCGACAGCGCGGCGAAGACGCCGCGCCGCGCCGCCCCCGATTCGGCCGCGAGCGCGGTCAAGAACGCCCTCCGGAAGCTGTTCGGGAAGTGAGGGCCGCCCGGGAAGCCCCGGCCATCGACGCGGCCGACCTCACGCGGGAGTTCCGCACCAAGAAAGCGCCGCCCGTGCGCGCGCTCGAGCACGTGGACCTGGTGGTCGAGCGCGGCGAATGCTTCGGCCTCCTCGGCCCCAACGGGGCGGGGAAGAGCACCCTCATCAAGATCCTGACCACGCTCCTGCTCCCCTCGTCGGGCCGCGCCCTGGTGGCGGGCTACGACGTCGAGCGCGATCCGATCGCCGTGCGCCGCCGGATCAACCTGGTCTCCGGCGGGGACACGTCGGGGTACGGCATCCTGACGGTGCGCGAGACGCTCCACCTCTTCGCCCGCTTCTACGGCGTGCCGGGACCGGTGGCGCGCGCGCGCGCCGACGAGCTGATGGCCATCACGGGCCTGCACGAGAAGGCGGACACGCGGCTCTCCAGCCTCTCCACCGGCACGAAGCAGAAACTGAACTTCGCGCGCGGCTTCATGAGCGATCCCGAGATCATCTTCCTCGACGAGCCGACGCTGGGCCTGGACGTGGAGGCCTCGCGTCAGGTCCGTTCCTTCATCGCCGGCTGGGTGCGCGAGCGCCCGCACCGCACCGTGCTCCTCACGACGCACTACATGGTCGAGGCGGACGAGCTGTGCGGACGCGTGGCGATCATCGACCGCGGCCGGATCCTCGCGCTGGACACGCCGCGCGCGCTGAAGCGCTCGGTGCCGGAGGAGCCGGTCTTCTCCCTCTCGATCGGGGCGGGGGCCACCGACTTCGACGCGCTGGGCCGGATCGGCGGCGTGCGATCGCTCTCGCACCACGCCCATCCCGCGACCGGTGCGGTGGAGCTCCGCGTGATCGTGGAGGAGGACCAGGTGATCGGCGAGGTCCTCGGGCGCCTCAAGTCCTCGGGACAGCCGGTGCTTCACCTCACCAAGATGGAGCCCACCCTGGAGACCGTCTTCATCCACATGGTGGGCCGCGGGCTGGACGACGACACCGACGGCAGCGCCCCGGCGGAGTCCCGGTGACGGGCGACGCGCTGGCGGAATCGCTCCGGGTGAACGTCGCGGCGATCCTGGCGCGCGCCCGCGTGCGCGTGGTCGCCTCCTGGCGCGAGACCTCGTGGGTGGTCGGGGAGACGGTCTTTCCGTTCCTCACGATGTCGGCGTTCGTGCTGGTCTATCGCGGCCTCCACGCGCCCAAGGTGTACGAGGCGTTCGTGGTGCTGGGCGCCGCGATGACGGCCTACTGGAACAACGTGCTCTGGAGCATGGCGAGCCAGTTCTTCTGGGAGAAGGAGCAGGGGCAGCTGCAGCTCTACCTGATCACGCCCGTGTCGCGGATGAGCATCCTCCTCGGGATGGCGCTGGGGGGCATGGCGATGACCACGACCCGCGCGATCGTGATCCTCCTCGGCGGGATGCTCCTCTTTGGGATCGAGCTTCCGGCGGGACGGCTCCTGCCGGCGTTCGGCCTCTTCCTCCTGACCCTGGCGGCGGTCTACGCGCTGGGGATGATCCTGAGCAGCGTCTTCCTCCTGTGGGGCCGCTCCGCCTGGCACACCGTGACCCTCTTCCAGGAGCCGGTCTATCTTCTCTCGGGGTTCTACTTCCCGGTCCGCTTCCTGGGCGCGGCCGTGGGCGCGCTCGCGGCCCTCCTGCCGATCACGCTCGGGCTGGACGGGATCCGCCAGATCTTCTACGGCGAGGCGGCGCACGGCTTCGTCCCGGTCCCGTGGATCGCGCCGATCGAAGTCGCGCTCTTCGCCCTCTTCCTCTTTCTCGCCCACCGGGCGCTCCTCCTGATGGAGACGCTGGGGAAGCGGGAGGGGCGGCTCACGCTGCGCGGCCAGTGAGACGCTCCTGGAACGTGATGAAGGCGGCCTCCTGGCTCGGGTGGCAGGTGGAGGCCAACTGGGCCGACCCGGTCCTGTTCCTCGCCTATTCCTTCGCGAAGCCGCTCGCCACCACGCTGATCCTCTTCTTCATGGTGCGCGTCGTGGCGCACGGGGCGGCGACGCGCGAGACCTTTCTCTTCCTCTTCCTCGGAAACACCTTCTTCCTCTACGTGAGCGAGGTGCTGGTCGGCCTCTCGTGGGTGATCTTCCGGGACCGGGAGGATTTCGAGACGCTGAAGTACGTCTATCTCGCGCCGATCCGCTTCGTGCCGTACCTCTTCGGGCGCGCCATGACGAAGATCGCCACCGCGACCCTCGGCACCGTGGTCGCGCTCCTCTTCGGCCGCTTCGTGCTCGGGTTGCCGATTGCGGCGTCCCCGGCGTCGCTCGTGTCCCTGGCGGGAGTCGTCGTGCTGGGGCTGGGCGGGATCGTCTTCCTCGGGGTGGCGCTCGCGGGCGCGGCGCTGATCATGGCGCGGCACAGCATGAATCTGAACGAGGGGCTGACGGGAACGTTCTATCTGCTCTGCGGCGCCGTCTTCCCGATCGAGGTCCTGCCGGGCTGGGCGGAGCGGCTCTCGCTGGTGCTCCCGTTCACCTACTGGCTCGAGCTGATCCGGCGGATCCTGACGGGGCGCGCCTACGCCGCGCCGCTGCGCGCGATCTCCGACGGAGGGTTGGTGGGCATTCTCGCGCTCTCCACGCTGGGACTGGCGGCCGCGTCGCTTCTCTGGTTCCGGTGGTGCGAGCATACCGCACGAGCGCGCGGCCTGATCGACTGGAAGACGAACTACTGAGGGTCAGCGCGCGTTGCGGGGGAGCGATCTCCGGCGGAAGGTTTTTCCCAGGAAGACGTTCAGCGGGTGGGAGCGGGGGAGCGAGCCCAGGATCGGCGGCCTCCGCACGCCCATCTTCCGGAGGGCGTCCTGCGCCGGCTCGTAGTTGGGATTCCAGGAGAGCGCCTGGTTGTAGGCCTTGATGGCGTCGCCGCGGCGTCCCGCCAGGGCAAAGACCTCGGCCAGGTTGAAGTAGTGCTCGGGGCGGTGGTACTCGGCCTCGATCGCGCGGCGGCAGAGCTGCTCGGCGTCGGAGTACTTCCGCTGCGCGTGGGCCGTCGCCAGCCCCAGATAGCTCAGATAGCCCCGGGCGTTGGGCTCGAGCAAGGACGCTTCCTGGAAGTGCTGGAGCGCGTCCTGGTAGCGGCAGGCATAGAGCATCCGGACGCCGGTCATGAAGTGCTCGTGACCGATCGCGCCCACCACCGCCAGCTGCTTTTGCCGCCGTTCTTTGAGAGTCCCCATCCGGCCCTCCTCGCCTCGTGGGGAGCAAGGCAAGCCGCGTGCCCGAACCGACCACTTCATGTCCATTGCGGCACTGCGGGAACCAGTACGGCTGCATGGTGTTAAACGATTCGTGTGATGCATTGCGCGAGGCGATTTGCACGAAGCCGCCGCGAGCGCCCCGCAAACAACGATCTTGCCATGGGTGGATTGCGTCTTGTAATGTTCCGGGGCGGGGAACCCCGAATCACTCCACCCCGAGGAGTCGCCAAGAGTCGCATGGCTTCCGTCGTAGCACCTGTCGCCGCACCGCCCGCAGTCGAACTGCATCTTCGATCCGACCTGTTCATCTCGGACCTGCGCACCCGGAAAAAGGCTTCGGTCCTCGAAGAGGTTGCCGGCGCGCTCGCGGCCGCGAACGTAGCGCGCACGCCCGAGGCGATCCTGGACGCCCTCCGGCGCCGGGAGGCGCTGGGGAGCACCGGCCTCGGCAAGGGGATCGCCGTGCCGCACGCGCGCTCGACGATGGTGTCCGAGCGCGCGCTCCTCGTGGCCCGATCCACCAAGGGGATCGAATTCGACGCGGTGGACGGCCAGCCCGTGCACCTCTGCTTCCTGATCGTCGCGCCTCCCCTGGAGCGCGATCCCATCTATCTCAAGCTGGTGGCCGAGATCGTGAGGGCGACCCGCCTCGCGCGGACCCGCCAGAAGCTGATCGACGCCCCCAATTTCGCCGCGGTTCGTGCCATTCTCGTGGAGGCTGCCCGTGACTGATCTCCTGAACGCCCTGGTGGAGCTGCAGGACATCGACGTGCTGCTCCGCGAGGTGAAAGATCCCGAGATCGCCTCCCAGGAGGAGCGAATGGGCTTCTCCCTGGAGCACGTGGAGAACCTCGAGAAGGCGCGCCGCAAGGTCGCGGCTCAGATCGACGAAAAGCTGCTCCAGACCTACGAGCGCATGAGCCGCCGCTTCGCCAGGGTCGTGGTGCCCGTGGAGGGCATCGTATGCGCCGGGTGCCGGATGAGTCTCCCGACCGCCTCCGCCCGCAGGCACTCCTCCGCCATCGTAGGTATCGAAAACTGCGAGAATTGCGGGCGAATCCTCTACCGTCGCTAGAAGTCTCCCGCCGTTTGCGGTAAAATCAGTTCGTGCCGATCCGACACACACTCCTCGCCCTTCTTGCCTTTGCCGCCGTGGCCCTGGCGGGTCCCGTCCGGACCCTGCCCGCGCGGGCGGCCGAGCCGCCCACCCAGTTCGTCGGCCCCACGCAGATCCTGTTCGTGGACGCCGACTCGGTCTACTGGCTTCGCTCGGCGGAGTGGAATTCGGCGTATGTCCGAAACCAGGAGAAGCTGCTCCTCCATTCGCTCCGGATGAAGTACTGGCGCGACCACCTGCCGTCCGACATGCGCCTAGTCTTCGAGACCCTGGGCTATCCGGTCGGCCGCGTGATCCACACGCCGGAAGGGCACGTCGAAGAGTGGTGGACCTACCGCCTGCTCGACCCTCCGCTCCGCTTCCGCGACGGGGTCCTTCTCGACACCGACCGCTTCGAAGCGCTCCGCTCCCGCTGAGCCCGGGCGCGCCGCGGGCGCGCCTTCCGACCCATCCGATGCTCCGGCCCCGCTCGCGCCCGCGCGCGTCCCATTTTCGTGTAGGATCGCACCGTGACCTGTAGTCGAATTGCCGAGGATTCGCGTGCGCTGCGCGGCCGGAAGCTGGCCGCGGCCGGGATGCTGGCGGCGGTCGTGGCGCTGTTCTGGGTTCCGGCGCCGCCGCCCGCGGCCGCCGCGCCGCCGGAGAGCGGCCTAGCCGTGATCGCGCAGGCCGACACCAGCGGCAATCCGAACGGGACGCAAGGGGATGAGGGTGACGACGAGGAGGACGAGAACGGCGTGAAGATCCCCCCGAACCTGCTGGAGCCCGACTCGGACACCGTGGCGCCCGACACGACCGGCGCGCCCATCCGGAGCAATGCGATTCCCGTGAGCCCCGCTCCGATTGATTCGGGGAGGACGGTCGTGCCGGCCCATCCGGCCCAGCCCGAAACCCTCCGCTACTTCCAGCCGATCGATTCCTCCGTGGCGGGGAAGGCTCCCGCGCCCAACCTCGTGCCGGTTCCGCCCAGGAAGAGGGGCGGCATTTTCGGGCTCGGATCGGCCGTGGTCATCCTGAGCCTCGCCGTGGTGCACTTCTTCGTCGTGAAGGCGGTGAAGTGATGGCGCTTCGCCGGCATCCGGGCGGCGGCGCACTCGATGCGCTGCGTGTGCGGTGGCATCCGAGGGACTTCCCGCTCCGCGCCGCGGCCGAAGCGGTGCTCCGGGCGGCGCTGCGCGAGCTCTCGCTGGAGCACGTGGTGCGCGACCTGCACGTGCGCGTGGACCAGGACAATCGCGACGACCACGCCTACATCGAGTGGAACACGCACGATCACCGGGCCGCCCGGCTCTCGTTCGCGATCGGGAATTTCGTGACGCGCGCGCGCCGCCGGGCCTGGGCGCGCACGTGGGGCAAGCGGCCGGGCACGCCGCCGCTCACCGCGCGACAGTTCTCCGCCCGGAGCTTCTCGGAGGCCTGCCTGCACGAGCTCTCGCACCTTCGCGACGACCACCAGTCGGGCGTCGATCTGACCGGCGCTCCCGCGTCGGACCGCGAGGCCCTGAACGAGCTCTGGAACGTCTGGATCGACGGACGGCTGAACCGCCGGGGCCTTCCCGCCATGACGCGGGGCGAGCGCCGCCGCGTCTACGTCCGGACCCTGCGCGGCACGCCGCGCTTCCGCGCGCGCGGGGAGCGCGTCTTCCAGGCGCTCTGGAACGCCGATCACCTGGGGCCGCGCGAGCTGCGCGCCTATCTCGCCGAGCTCACGACGCCGCTGCGCGGCGCGACGACCCCCGCCGCGCGCCCACGCCGCCCGAAGGCGACTCGACCGAACGCCCGAGTCAAAATCACCCGGAGCCGCCGGACCCGATGAGCGAAGAGACGCTCCCCGGGGCCGCCGGGCTCCTCACGGAAGAGGAGCGCCTGCGGTTCCTCGTGCGCGCTTCGCGCGAGCTGGCGCTCTTGAAGCGCGACGCCCTGGCGCGGCGCGCGCGGGACCTCTTCCTGGGCGCGGGGTCGTTCTCCGAGTTCTCGCTCTGGGTGCTCGATCCGCGGACCGAGCTGCTCTATCCCTGGACCCTCTGCAACACCCCCGTCGTCGGGCGCCGCCCCAGGCTCACGCCGGGGCAGGGGCTGGCGGGGCAGGCCTGCGCCGACGAGGCGCCCGCGTTCCACGCCGAGCTGCCCGAGGCCCTCTATACGCCGTTCGAGTGGGGCGGCCGCCCGCGCGCGCAGCTGCGCGGCGTGCTCACCGTGCCGCTCCGCCAGGGCGCCGAGCCGCTCGGCGTGGTCGTGATGCTCGGCGACGCGGGGGTCACGGGAACGCCCCCCTCCTCCGAGGAGATCGCGTTCTTCGGCGAGCTGGGCGCGCAGCTCTCGATCGCGGTCGGCAACGCGCGCATCTACGCCGACGCCATGCGCGAGAAGGTGCAGAACCAGCTCTTGCTGGAGCTGGGAACGCGCATCTCGGGAAGCCTCGACACCGAGCGGCTCATGGAGCAAATCCTGGATCTCGTGTTCCAGGTCGTGCGCTACGACGCCGCGGGCATCTACCTCGTCGACAAGAAGACCCAGTGGATCACGCGCCAGACCATCCGCGGCTACGACCCCGCGCGCGACGACGCCGTGCGGCTCAAGGTGGGAAGCGGCCTGATCGGCTGGGTGGCGAAAGCGGGCCAGGGGGTGATCGTGGCCGACGTCCGCAACGACCCGCGCTATCGAAACGCGCGCGACGAGACGCGCAGCGAGATGGTCGCTCCCATCCGGATCGGGAGCGAAGTGATCGGCGCCTTCAACCTCGAGTCCGACGAGCCCGACGCCTACGAGGTGGAGGACATGGAATTATTGATGTCCTTCGCCACCCAGGCCGCCGTGGCCATCGAGCGCACGCGCCTCCACGAGGAGGTGCTCGAGAAGCGGCGGCTGGACGAGGAGATCACGATCGGCCAGCGGATCCAGCGCTCCTTCCTCCCGGCCCGAAACCCCGAGGTGCGGAACTTCGACATCGCGGGCGCCAACTACTCGTCGGACCGGGTGGGAGGCGACTACTACGACTTCATCCGGATCGCCGACGAGCACCTGGGCATCGTGGTCGGCGACGTCTCGGGCAAGGGGATCGCGGCGGCCCTCATCATGGCGGCGTTCCGCGCCTCGCTCATCGCCGAGATCCGGAACAACTACGCGATGCGCACGACCATGGCCAAGGTGAACCGGCTCCTCTGGGAGAGCGTCGAGCCCGACCGCTTCGTGACCTCGCTCTTCGGCGTGCTCGACACCGTGGCGCGGCGGTTCACGTACGTGAACGCGGGGCACAACCCGGCGCTCCTCTACCGGGCGGCGACGGGCCAGTTCGACACCCTGGAGCCGACCGGGCCCCTCCTCGGCACCTTCGAGTCCGCGACGTACAAGGAGCGGGTGGTCGAGATCCGGCCGGGGGACGTCCTCGTGATGTACTCCGACGGGGTCACCGAGGCGATGAGCCCGAGCGGGGAGCTGTTCGGCGAGGAGCGCCTCCGGAGGGAGATCGAGGCCAGGAAGACCGATCCCGCCACGGTGCAGCTCCGGGGCATCTGGGAGGCCGTCCAGGCGTTCCAGGGGGGCGAGCAGGATGACGACGTGACGATCGTGGTGGTGCGGGGGATGGCGGCTTGAAATCGGCCTGAAAACAAGAACGGCGGGCTGGTCAGGCCCGCCGGTCTATTTAATTGGAAGTTCCCCGATAAAACCGTGCCTAAAAGACTTGTTGAGGTCTTGGGCAACCCACCGGCGAACGCCGGGTCAAGCCACTTAGGAAACGCGAATC
>DASQJL010000088.1 GCA_035631035.1 Candidatus Binatia bacterium
GGAAGCGGCATCGCTGCTCGAGGGGCAGAGCGGCCTCCTGATCGTGAGCGTTCCGCACACCACGGCCGGCGTCTGCGTGAACGAAGGGTACGACCCCGACGTGATGGACGACGTCGGGCGCGTGCTGGAGCGGCTGGTGCCATGGAAGGCGGACTATCGCCACGCCGAGGGCAACGCGGCGGCGCACGTGAAGACCATCCTGACGGGGTCCTCGGTGACGCTCCCGCTGCGGGAGGGGGCGATCGAGCTGGGGCGCTGGCAGGAGATCTTCCTCTGCGAGTTCGACGGCCCACGGACCCGGACCGTGCTTCTCACCGTGGTGCCCGCGCCGTGAGCGACGACGAATCTCTCGATCTGTTCGGAGACGCCGGCGCCGGCGGTGGATCAGGCTCCGAAGGGCGCGGCGGCGAGGGGCGAGGCGCCGAGGGGCGCGGACGCCGCGCCGTTCGCCCGCCGCTCGCCGATCGCATGCGCCCCCGCTCCTTCGACGAGTTCGAAGGGCGCGAGGCGCTCCTCGGCCCGGGCACCCTTCTCGGCACCGCCGTGCAGACCGGCAACGTCCCCTCGATCATCCTCTGGGGCCCGCCCGGGAGCGGCAAGACCACGCTGGCCCGGCTCCTCGCCGAATCCAGCCGCGCGCGCTTCGAGCAGTTCAGCGCCGTGACGTCGGGCGTGAAGGAGGTGCGCGAAGTCATCGAGCGCGCCCGCGCCGCGCGGCGCGCGAACGGCGCCCCGACCATCCTGTTCGTGGACGAGATCCACCGCTTCAACAAGGCGCAGCAGGACGCCTTCCTGCCGCACGTCGAGGACGGCACGATCGTGCTGATCGGCGCCACGACCGAGAACCCCTCGTTCGAGGTGAACAACGCCCTCCTCTCCCGGATGAAGGTGATCGTGCTCGGCATGCTTCCGCCCGAGGCGCTCGAACGGATCCTGCGACGCGCGATGCAGGATTCCGAGTGCGGGCTGGGCGGCTCCGGCGTGTCGGCGGACGACGAGGTGATCCGGCTCGTGGCCTCGCTCTCCGGCGGCGATGCCCGCGTGGCGCTCCAGACCCTGGAAAATGCCGCGGCGCTCGCGTCGCGGAGGAAGCCGCGCGTGATCAACCCCGAGGACGTCCGCGAGGCGGCGCAGCGGCGAGCCCTCCCGTACGACCGGGCGGGGGAGGAGCACTACAACATCATCTCGGCGCTCCACAAGGCGCTGCGGGGAAGCGACCCGGACGCCGGGCTCTACTGGCTCGCGCGCATGCTGGAGGCGGGGGAGGATCCTCTGTACGTGGCCCGGCGGCTGATGCGCTTCGCTTCGGAGGACGTGGGGCTGGCGGATCCCGAGGCGCTCCGGCTCGCGGTCGCCGCGAAGGACGCGGTCCACTTCCTGGGCATGCCGGAATGCAACACCGCGCTCGCCCAGCTCGTGGTCTATCTCGCGCTCGCGCCCAAGAGCAACTCGGTCTACCTGGCGTACGGCGCGGCGGCCAAGGACGCGCTGGAGAAGCCGCCCTATCCCGTCCCGCTCCACATCCGGAACGCGCCCACCCCGCTCATGAAGGGTCTGGGATACGGTGCGGGCTACCAGTACGCGCATCAGTACGAAGGCGCCATCGACGCGCAGCGCTACTTCCCGGACGAAATGGGCTCGCCGCGCTACTGGCAGGGGGTGCCGCGCGGGGCGGAGAAGGAGCTGGCGGAGCGTTTGGAGCGGGTTCGGAAGGAAAAGGAGCGCCGCGCGGGGAAGGAGCCCGAGCGGGGCAAAGAGCCGCCGCGGGGGAAACATCCCCCAGGCGACGAGGGACCCGCCGACAAGCCCTAAGGCGACGTCGTGGCCGAGCGCGCGCTCGCCTGCGCCGCGGGCCGTTCCGCCAACGGCACGTCGTAGCGCTCGAGGATCTTCCGGATCTGCTTTCCGCGCTTCTCGATCACGTCGTCGAGGGCCGCCTTCAGCGCCGCATCTCCCTTCCGGACGCCCATCGCGATGTCGAAGGCAAACGGCGGCGCGCCCGGCTGAACGTCCGGGGGGATCGGCGTGACCGAGAGCGGCACGGACGATCGCCGGGCGAAGTAGGCTGCCGTCGGTCCCCACGCCACCGCGACGTCCAGGTCTCCGCTCGCCACGGCATCGATGAGGTTCGCCGGCGGGTTGGGCCTCGAGTAATCCCCGTAGATGGAATAGCCGGTGATCCCGGTGATCCCTCGGCGCGCCAGCGCCTGGACCGGCGGAAGGCTGGCGTAGTCGTCGCCGATCATGTGCGCGCCGATTCGAAGCGACCGGAGCCGGGCGTCGTCCAGCGAGCGGAGCGCGAGGTTCCGGTCGCGGCGGGTCACGAACACGTACGTCGAGCGGTAGTAGGGGCGTGTCGTCAGGGCCAGCTCGAAGTGGGCCGGCAGGCCCAGGACGACGTCGCAGGCGTGCGCGTTCAGGGTGTTCCGGATGAAGCCGCGCCGCTGCGCCCACCAGTAGTAGCGGAGGTCGCGTCCCAGATCCTTCGCGACCAGCTTCGCGATTTCGTTCTCGAATCCCTGTTCCTTGTCGTTGGAGAAAGGGAGGTTGTTGGGGTCGGCGCAGACGCAGAGGGTGCGGCTCGAGTCGGGGCTCCCCGCACGAGGGGCAGCCTGCCCGGCGGCGGCGGCGCAGGAGACTCCGCTCGCGACGAGTGCCAAGCCCAGCCACACCGAGACTGCCAGGGTCCGTTTCACGGCCGGCGCGATTTGCATCAAACGTGCCCCCGAACGCAATCGCGCAACCCCTTGCCGCGCGGCGGGCCCACAGTCCCGCGCGGCCCTCCAAAGTACAAAGTACAGCCGCCATTGCCGCTTCCGGCCGTTGCTGTTAGCTTCCGGCGCGTGACGCTCCCCAAGGCGGCCCACTGGAAGAACGTCGGCTATCTGCTCTCGGTCGAGTGCTTCTGGGGCATCTCCCTCGCCCTCATCTCGATGGTGGCCATCCTCCCGGTCTTCCTGACGCACCTGGGGGCCAGCAACGCCGCGCTCGGCATTCTTCCCGTGGTGTGGATCCTCGCCTCGTCGTTCCCGGGGATCTTCGCCTCCCACTACACGTCGAACCAGGCTCATCGGAAGCGCGCGGTGATCCTGCTCCACGTCGCGGCCGCCATCCCGTGGCTCTTCATCGCGGCCTGGTTCGGGCTCTTCCCCCGGCCCTCGCCCGCGGTGGACATCGCGGTCTTCATCGCGACCTGGGGCGTCGCCTGGGTGTGGATGGGATTCACCATCCCGGTCTGGATCAATTTCGTCGGAAAGGTGACGCGCGCGGACATGCGCGCCCGCTCCTTCGCGACGATCTTCTTCTTCCAGACGATGATGGGCGCCATCGGCGGGTGGGCGGCCAGCCGCGTGCTCGGCTCGGGATTGCCGTTTCCGGCCAACTACGCGCTCGGCTTTCTCATCGCCGGGATCTGCATGGCCGCGGGCGCGATCTTCTTCCTCCCGGTGCGGGAGGAGGCGGGCGCCGTGAGCGAGCCGGGCCAGCCCTGGCCCACGGTCGTCAAGCACGCGCGCGAGATCTGGGCAGATCGTGGCGGGATCCGCGTCTACCTCTGGATTTTGTTCCTCACGACCGGCTGCTACCTGCTGATCACCTACTACCCGGTTTTCGCGGAGCGGCGCTTTCACCTGACCGCTCGCGATTCGGCGCTCTACACCGCCCTCTGCATGGCGGGGCAGATGGTGGGGAGCGTCCTCACGGGCTTGGTCGGCGACCGCTTCGGCTACGCGCGCGTCTCGCTCATCGCGACCGTCGCGCTCGTGATCGGACTGTCGCTCGCCATCTGGAGCGGGCATCCCGCCGTCTACTACGTCACGGCGTTCGCGCTCGGCGTCTTCCTCGTCGCCGACCGGATCGCGCTCTACAACCTGTCGATGGCCTTCAGCCCGCACGAGGACAACACGGCCTATCTCGGCATCGTGCCGGCGATGGTGGCGCCCTTGATGGCCGTCGTGGCCGGCTCCTCGGGTGCCCTGATCGACCGGTTCTCGTTCGTGCCGGTGGCCGCGGTCGGCCTCGTCGGCGCCGCGGCCGCGCTCTTCCTCGCGCTCTTCCGGCTCCCCGAGCCGCGCTACTCCCTCGCAGGAAGGAGGAACTCTTCGTGAAGCAGCGCTCCGCACGGTTCGATGAGGCCGCGCTCCCGGCCGCGATTCTGACCGCGCTCCTCACGCTCGCGGCCTCGCCCGCCGCGGCGCTTCCGCTCTATGCGTCGCGCGAAGGAGACGTCTGTCAGACCTGCCACGTCGATCCGAACGGGGGAGGGATCCGGAACGAGTTCGGATTCTCGTACGAGAAGAACCGCCATTCGGCCGAGCCGGAAGAGCGATGGGCGTCGATGACCGTGAAGCCGAAGCTGAACGAGTGGATCACGCTGGGCGTAGACCTGCGCACGATGTACGTCGCGTCGCACGTCAACGGCGGATCGCGGACGCTCGAGACGTCCACCTTCTTTCCCATGGAAGGGCAGGTGAACGTCGCGATCATGCCGCACGAACATCTCACGCTCGTAGCGAGCCAGGGTCTGGTCGTGGATGTGCCGGGGTTTCCGACGAGCTACGTCGCTCGGGAGATCTACGGGATGCTCGAAGGGCTTCCCGGCGACGCCTACGTTCGGGTCGGAAGGTTCCGGCTGCCGTTCGGCCTGAGGCAGGACGACCACACGTCGTTCGTCCGGAGCCTGGACTTCCTGCCGTACGATTCACAGAAGCCCGATGCGGGAATCGAGGTCGGGCATGTGGGATCACGGCTCTTCCAGCAGATTTCCTTCACGAACGGAACGACGCCCTTCAGCGAACGTGCCCAGACCCTCGCCGCCAAGATCGGGTTCGCCGGCCGGGCATTCCAGTCCGGCATCTCGGCATTTCACCGCTACTCCGACGACGTGAACCCGAGCCGCTATGGCCGCTACGGCCTTTACGTCTCGGGAACCCGAGGGAGAGCTACCGTCCTTGCCGAAGCGGCGGCCGGGACCGACGGTTTCCTGGGGGTGGAGCGGAACCGCGAGGCGATGTTTGCCGAAGGGGACTATCGACTGAGCCGCGGTGTGAACGTGCGTGCCAAGTTCGACTACCTGGATCGGGACCGCGACCAACCGGGACAGTGGCTTCGGCGCTGGACCGGGGAGCTCGAGTGGAATCCCGTGCCGTTCACGCAGGCGCGGCTGTCGTATCGCTACAACGACGACTCCGGCGGAACGGTCATTCAGGAATATCTGGCCCAGCTCTACTTCCCGTTCTAGAAAAGCGAAAGGGGCACCGTCCGAACACGGCACCCCCTCGCTCGCGCCACGCCTTCGGCGCAGATCACTTATACGCCGGGATCCCCGTGATGGCCTCGCCGATCACCAGCGTGTGGATGTCGTGCGTTCCCTCGTACGTGTAGACCGACTCCAGATTGCACATGTGGCGCCCGCACTGGTACTCGTCGGTGATCCCGCTCGCGCCGAGGATCTCGCGCGCCATGCGCGCGATCTTGAGCGCCACCTCGATGTTGTTCATCTTGCCCAGCGAGACCTGGTGCGGCTTCAGCGTTCCGGCGTCCTTGAGCCGCCCCAGCTGGAGCGCGAGCAGCTGCCCCTTCGTGATCTCGCGGATCATCCAGGCCAGCTTCTCCTGCACCATCTGGAAGCCCGCGATCGGCCGGTCGAACTGGATGCGGGTCTTCGAATACTCGAGCGCCTCGTGGTAGCAGGCCATGGCCGAGCCCAGGCCGCCCCACGCGATCCCGTAGCGCGCCTGATTCAGGCAGCCGAGCGGCCCCTTCAGCCCTTCCACGTTCGGCAGGAGGTTCTCCGCCGGGATGCGGCAGTCCTGGAAGGAGAGCTCGGAGGTGACCGAGGCGCGGAGCGAGAACTTGCCGTGGATGTCGCGCGTGGAATAGCCCGGCGTTCCGTTCTCCACGATGAAGCCGCGAATCTTGCCGTCCATCCGGGCCCAGACGATCGCGATGTGGGCGACGCCGCCGTTCGTGATCCACATCTTGCTTCCGTTCAGGACGTAGCCGTTTCCATCCTTCTTGGCCGTCGTGATCATGCCGGCCGGGTTCGAGCCGTAGTCGGCCTCGGTGAGGCCGAAGCAGCCGATCACCTTTCCCTTGGCCATCTCGGGGAGCCACTTGTTCTTCTGCTCGTCCGAGCCGTAGGCGAGAATGGGGTACATGCAGAGGCCGCCCTGCACCGAGACGAACGAGCGGAGCCCGCTGTCGCCGCGCTCCAGCTCCTGCATGATCAGCCCGTAGGCGACGTTGTTCAGCCCGGGGCATCCGTAGCCCTGGATGTTCGCGCCGTAGACGCCCAGCTCGGCCATCTCGGGGATCAGGTTCGCGGGGAAGGTGCCCTCGCGGTTGTGCTTCTCGATGACCGGCATGACGCGATCGGTCACGAACTGGCGGATCGTGTCCCGGACCGCGATCTCTTCCTCGCTGAACAGGCCGTCGATCTCCAGGAAATCGACGCCGTCGAACTTTTCCATCGGTTGTCCTCCACGGAGCGGGCGCGTGTCGCGCCTCGGGGCAAGGCGGAAGAGAATACCCCGGGTGGAGGCCACAAAACAAGGCGGGCCGCCGCGTTCGCGGCGGCCCTGGGCGGGTGCGCTGCCGTCCCTCGGAAGGGGTTCGAGAGGGGCGCGCTACCAGCCCGCCTTTCCGGTCGAGTAGCGGGAGAAGTGCTGGAGGGTGCTCGTGACGCCCAGGCTGGCCCAGTTCGCGTCGGGCGGGCTGTCGCCGCCGCTCGAGCCGCCGTCGACCTGCGTCACGCAGTCGGTCGCGGACGTGACCGTCTTGGTGGTGGTCACGTCGGTCCACGTCGCGGTCTTCGGATCCATCCAGTAGATCGCGAGCGAGTCGCTCGGGACGTCGGTGTCGGTGGTATTGGCCGCGAGATAGACCGGCGCCTTGAATCCGTTCAGCCGCGCGGGGGCGATCTCCAGATCGACGACCATGAGCGTGGAGTCCGGCATCGACATCGTGACCGTCCCCACGCTGTCGAACGCGCCGGGCGCGAAGGCGACGAAGAAGCGCCCGCAGCGGACCCAGCCGCCCAGCGCGCCGACGATCTCCTTGGAGACCCTGAGGGCTCGGCTTCCGGACGTCGTTACGGTGTCGGTGGCGGCCGCGACCGTCAACCGCTCGAAGCTCGTCGCGCCGTCGGCGCTGACCACGAGGAGCGGGGGACCGGCCACGGCCGCCGGAGTCTCGGGAGCGGTCGGCGCGTCGCCGCAGCCCTCGACGGCGACCGCAAGAACCGCCGCCAGGGCAAGCGCCGTCACGCGCCGGCCGTAGGAACCGCGCAGGGCGCGCATCACGTGGCGCTCCGCTCGCCGCCCCGGACCACGGGCGCCGGCTCGGGCTTCGCGGTCGAGGCGGCCGGCATGGCCGCCTTGTCCGCCTTCATGTCCGAGACGTACCGGAAGTAGGCGTCCCGGATGAAGTAGGTCGCGATCACCGCGACGAAGGCGCTCATGTAGCCCCAGGTCAGGAAGAGAATCGCGAAGAGGTACCCGAGCAGGCTCAGCACCGTGGCGCCGACCAGCTCGTAGGTGAAGGCGAAGCTCTCGCGCCAAACCCGAAGCGCGTTCTGGCACCGGGAGATCGCGATCACGACGGCGACCAGCACCGTGTTCACCAGGAAGTAGGTCACGGCCGAAGCCAGAACCGGGACCGCGTTCAACGGCGAGGCCACGGCTTCGAGCGAACCGCTTCGCCCGCCGGTGGCGTGAAAGACCCACGAGGCGACGAAGACGGTCACCGCGCACATGCCACAGTTGAACAGCGCCCGGTACCACGCGCGCTTCCGGAAGAGCAGATCGGCGAGAAGTCCCGCAGCCGCGGTCACGACGACCGCGTCCCACGGCGCGAGGAGGAGGAGCGTCGCGAAGTTCGCGGCGTTCGCCATGCTCAGGTAGCCGCGTCCGTGCGGGTCGGGCAGCCAGAGCACCTCGCCGAGCAGATTCGCGAGCAGCCAGAAGAGGAGCGCGAGAAGTCCCAGCGTCGGATCGGGAGCGCCCGCCGCCCACAGGGCGAGGCCGCCGCCGCCGACCACCAGGGTGATGTAGACCGCGAGCATCATGGTCGTTCGCGCTCCCTTACCAGCCGGCCTTGCCGGCGGAGTACTTCGAGAAGTGCTGCAGGTCTGCCGTCGGAAGTCCCGTGCCCGGCTGGGGATCGGCGCCGATGTCGACCCAGGTCTTGAAATCGAGCCAGAAGATCGTGACGGGGCTGGTCAACGCCAGCCCGCGCGGGTTGTAGCTCAGCCCGACCGGGACCTCGAAGCCGTTCAACCTCTTTGGCGCGATCGAGAGATCCACCACCGCGAGCACGGAATCGTCCATCGACATCGTGATCGTGCCCGCGCCGGTGTAGGCGCCCGGGGGAACCGTGACGACAAAGCGTCCGCACGTGAGCGTTCCGCCGACACTGCCGTCGATGACGGCCGAGCTCGAAAGCGCCCTGCTGGGCGCCCCGCCACCGCTGCCATCGCGCCCTCTGGCCAGAAGCGCGTCGCCGGTCGGCGCCGCGACGTACTCGAACGAT
>DASQJL010000089.1 GCA_035631035.1 Candidatus Binatia bacterium
GAAACCTCCTACAAGGATCGCGGCGGAAAGTATCAGGGGCAAAAGGGCGTCACATTGCCCAAGGCGTAGCACTTCATGAAATCCGCCATTCGCCCCGCTGTCCTAAATGACGCCGACACGATCGCGCCGCTCTTCGATGCCTATCGCCAGTTCTACGGCAAGCCTTCCGATCTCTCCCAAGCGCGTGAATTCATTCGAGAGCGGCTCGAGCGGAATGAGAGCGTCATCCTGCTCGCCGAGGACGAATCCGGACGCGCGCTGGGCTTTGTCCAGCTGTTCCCATCGTTCACCTCCGTTCAGGCTCGCCGGCTTTGGGTTCTCAACGACCTGTACGTGACGGAAGAGGCTCGTGGGCACGGCGTCGGCCGGGCGCTCCTGGAAGCTGCTCGGGAGCATGCCGTGAAGACGGGCGCGAAGCGGCTGACGCTGGAGACGATGGAGGACAATCGTAAGGCGTGGGCGCTGTACGAGTCGCTGGGCTACGTGAAGAGCGGACCGGAGGTGCGGTACTACACGCTGGAGCTGGACTGAAATCGGCCCGCTCGCTGGGCCAACAACTCCCTACGCCAACAGCTCCTTCAATCTCTTCCCCAGCGCTTCCATCCGATACGGCTTCGTGATGATGCCGGCCGCGCCCTCGTCGGTCAGGGACGTCGACGACACGGTGTCGGTGAACCCGCTGGAGATGACGACCCGGATCTCGGGGGCAATGGCGCGGATGCGGCGGAGCGCCTCGGCGCCGCCCATGCCGGGCATGACCACGTCGAGGAGGACGCAGTCGGGGCGGGCGCCCTGCTGGATGTGCGCCACGGCCTCTTCGCCGCTCGAGGCCATCTCCACGTCATAGCCCAGGTGGCGCAGCAGCTCGGCGGCGACCGTGCGCACCATCTCCTCGTCGTCCACGACGTAGACGGTGCGGCGCCGCGCGGCGCTTCCCTCGGGTCTGGAATCCAAGCGGCCCTCCCCGGTACGGGTCCCTGCCGGCTCGACCTCCCCCCGCCGTCTCTCTATAATGACACCCCATGCCCGGGCGAATCTACATGGAGACCTACGGCTGCCAGATGAACGTGGCCGATTCCGAGCTGATGCTGGGGCAGCTCCGCCGCGCCGGCTTCGAGCGGGTCGAAGAGGCGGCCCACGCCGACGTCATCCTGGTCAACACTTGCGCCATCCGGGAGCACGCCGAGCAGCGCATCTACGGCCGCCTGGGCGAGCTGTCCCGCTACAAGGTGCGCCGCCCGGGGGTCGTGCTGGGTGTGGCGGGATGCATGGCGCAGCACCTGCGGGACCGGCTGATCGAAAAGGTTCCCCAGGTCGACCTGGTCATCGGCCCCGACGGCTACCGCGACCTGCCGGCGCTGGTGGACCAGGCGCGCGAGGAGCCCACGCTGGCCGTGCGGCTCTCCCGCGTCGAGACCTACGGCGATCTCACCCCGGCGCGCGCCGACGGCGTCCGCGCGTGGGTCAGCATCATGCGGGGCTGCGACAAGTTCTGCACCTTCTGCATCGTTCCCTACGTGCGCGGCCGCGAGCGCAGCCTTCCCGCCGACGAGGTCATCCGGCAGGTGGAGCACGCCGCCGCCGAGGGCTTCAAGGAGATCGTCTTCCTGGGGCAGACGGTGAACGCCTACAAACAAGGCGACGTCGATTTCGCCGAGCTGCTCCGCCGCGCCGACCGCGTGGACGGCATCGAACGGATCCGCTTCACGTCGCCGCATCCCGCCGACATGACCGACCGCGCGGTGGAGGCGATCGGCGCCTGCGCCAAGGTGATGCCGCAGGTCCACCTGCCGCTCCAGTCGGCGTCGAACGCGGTGCTCGAGCGGATGAAGCGGATCTACACGATCGAGCAGTACGAGGCGCTGGTGGAGAAGCTCCGCGCCGCCGTGCCCGATCTCGCGCTCACCACCGACATCATCGTCGGCTTCCCGGGGGAGACCGACTCGGACTTCGAGGCGACCCGCGCCGCAATGCGGCGGATCCGCTACGACGGGGCGTTCCTCTTCAAGTACTCGCCGCGTCCGGGCGCCCGCTCGGCGGCATGGGACGACGACGTCCCCGACGCGGAGAAGGCGCGCCGCATCACGGCTCTCATCGAGGATCAGAAGGAGGCCTCGCTGGAGCGGAACGCCGGGACGATCGGCACCGAGGTCGAGGTTCTGGTCGAGGGCCCGTCCAAGAAGAGCGCGGATCACTGGTTCGGGAAGACGCGTCAGTTCAAGACCGCGGTCTTCCGCCATGGCGAGGAGCGCGTGGGGGATACGCTCCGCATGCGGGTGGCCGCGGTCTCGCCCTACACGCTGTTTGGCGAAGGCGTCTCGTCCGCCGTACGCGTGGGCGACGACGCGGCGGTCTGAACCCGCCCCGGGTTCGCGCGCTCCGGTTCGCTCCGCTTCTTCTATCCGTCCTGTTGGCCGCGCCGGGCACGGCGCTCGCGACCCGCCCGCCGGGCCTTCGCTACACGATCGACGTCACGCTGGACCCCAATCGCCATCGCCTGGACGGCCACGCCGTGATCGTCTACCGGAGCGGCGCCGACACCGCCTTCACGCAGCTCTATCTGCACACCTACCCCAATGCCTTCTCGGGTCCGCACACGATCTACGCGCGCGAGGGGGAGAGCGTGGCGCAGACCTACGACCTTCGCTACGCCAAGCCCAACCAGCTCGGCTGGATGACGCTGGATTCGGCGACGGTGGACGACGCGCCCGCCGCCGTCGATGTGAACGAGACGATCGCCACGCTCCATCTGCCGCGGCCGCTCCGTCCCGGGGATTCGGCGCGCGTGGCCCTCCGCTTCACCGTCAAGATCCCCCGCCACTTCGACCGCCTGGGCCGCACCGGCGAGAACTACTCGATCTCCCAGTGGTATCCGAAGCTGGTCGTCTACGACGACGAGGGCTGGCACCCCGATCCGTTCCACTACATGTCCGAGTTCTACGGGGACTACGGCACGTTCGACGTGACGATGCACGTGCCGGACGACTACTGGGTGGGCTCGACCGGCATCCTCACGCGCGCCACCGGCGGCGACAATGACGTCCCCATCCAGGACCGGGACGCGCCGCGGGACAGCGTGACCGTGACGCTCCGCGTCGCGGCCTCCGATTCGCTGGAGGGGAAGCGGCCCCAGCGCGAGCTGCGGCTCGAGACCGACCTGGCGCGCGGGGACGCCGAGGGCCGCCGCGTTCCCGCCCCGCTGGGCGGAGAGGCGGTCTTCCGCGTCCCTCGGGGCGCCCCCGTTCACTACACCTACGCCTGGGAGAATCGCGACGGCCCGCACGACGAAGCGGACGCCCGTGGACGCGCCCGCCCCCTGCACCGGATCCTCGCCACGCGCGACACGACGATCGCCGACACCCTGCGCGCGCTCGCGGCCGAGGGGGGCGAAGGGGACACGCTCCTCCCCTCGATGAAGACGCTCCACTATCACGCCGAGGCGGTGCACGACTTCGCCTGGGTCGCCTCGCCCGACTACGTGCGCGGCGACACGACCTGGTCGGGGATCGCCGTCCGCTCGCTCTGTTTCCGGAGCGACCAGAAGCTATGGTCGGAGTCCAAGCGCGACGTGGTGGACGCGATGCGCCACCACACGGAGACGGTGGGCCCCTACATCTGGCCCCAGTTCACGACGAGCGAGGCCTGGTGCGGCGGGGGCGCCATGGAATATCCGATGCTCATCATGAACGAGCCGGACGTGGCGAGCCCGCTCGCTCACAGCCTCGACGACACGATCGCGCACGAATTGGGGCACAACTGGTTCTACGGCATGCTGGGCAGCGACGAGCGCGCCCATCCCTGGCTGGACGAGGGCTTCGCGCAGTTCATCGAGGACGACTACACCGACCGCAAGTATCCGCACGGCCAGTTCCGCTGGGCGGACCGGCTCCCCTGGCTCGCGCCGTGGGGCGCGTTCACCCGCGACGAGATGAGTTATCTCTCGCGAGCCTGGGCGCGTGACGAGATGCCGATGGTCACGCCCACCGAGGCGTTCCACGGCTATCGCGAGTACGGGGTGGCGGCCTACAGCAAGACGGTGATGATGCTGCACGCGCTTCGCGGCGTGATCGGGAACGATGCCTTCGAGCGGTTCCTGCACCGCTATTACGACGAGAATCTCCTGCGGCATCCCCGCCCCGAGGACGTGCGGCGCGCCGCCGAGGAGGCGGCCGGACGCGACCTGGGCGCGTTCTTCCACGATTGGACCGAGACCACGCTCCGCCTCTCCTTCGCGCTCCAACGCGGGTCGTCGCGCCGGGAGGGCGAGGAGTGGGTCAGCGTCGTCCGGGTGCGCCGCGACGGCGGATTCGCGCTTCCGGTGACGGTCGAGGCGCGGTTCGCCGACGGCACCACCCAGAGGACCCGGGTGTCGACCGTCGAGCGCGTCGAACGCGCCTCGTTCCGGAGCCGGGCGCGCCTTTCGTCCGCGGTGCTCGACCCCGACCACGACCTCCCCGACATGAACCGCCTGGACAATCGCACCGGAATCGCACCCATGCGCTGGCGGCCGCTCTACGATTTCCCGCAGACGGATGAGATCACGGTCCTGTACGGGCCGACGGTCTGGCATGGCGACGGGGAGGGAATGCGGCTCGGAGCCTGGGCGGACGGCCGCTACCTCCCGATGCGCGATTTCCCCCGGGGCATCCTGGGCTTCGAGGCGGCGTTCAACGCCGGCACCCGGGACGGCGCCACCGCCTGGAGGCTGGGAGGGTGGCGCCGGGCGGGGCTCCTCGGCGCGCGCGGCGAGGTGCGCCTGCTCGGCGTCCGGGACGAGGGGCTGTCCCGGTTCGAGCTCACCTTCGGGAATCGCGCCACCGCGCCCGGGCCGCGGTATCCCTGGCGCACCTGGTGGCTCGGCGCCCAGGCGCGCGACCGCTACGACCTGCGGCCCGTGGACGCGCGCTACTGGTCTTCGGGAACGACCGTCAACGCTTCGGCGGGATTCCGTATCGAAACGGTGGGGCCCCATCGCCAGGACGATCTCACGTTGGAGCTGCGCCGCGGCTCTTCGGCGTTCGGCGGTGGGGAGCCCGCCAGCGGCGCGAACTACGACGCGGCGCGAGCCACGGTGCGGCACCGCATGCCGCTGGGATGGGGCTCGTGGAACCTGACCGTGCGCGCGTTCGGGGGATCGGCGTGGCGCCGCGTCCCCGCGGAGCAGCTCTTCGATGTCGCCGAGAAGAGCCGCCTGGATGCGCTGGAGCGCTTCTACGAGAACGACCGGGGGCCGCTCCGCGCGACCGATCATTACCTCTCCGAGGGAGGGGGCGGGCTCCGCGGCTACGCCGGGCGCGCCGCGCTCGGCGCGCGCGTGGGCGCGCTGAACGTGGACGTGACACAGGCGCGGACCGGCGTGTTTCTCTTCGGGGACCTCGGGCGCGCCGAGGCGTCGGGGCTGGGCGCGTCGAGCCGGCCGGCCGGAGCGCTGATCGGCCGAACGCTCGCCGATGCAGGTGCAGGGTATTCCTACGGGCCGGCGAAAGTGACGCTGCCGGTCTGGGTGAGCCGTCCCGAACCGGGCGAGGCGCCGTGGCGCGTGCGCTGGAGGTTCAGCCTGGATCTGGCCGGGATCCATCCCTGGTGGTAACATCGGCCCGTCCGCGGCCGATGCGCCGCGAGGGAGGGTCCCCAATGAACATCGAGATCCGCTACTGCCAGGAATGAAGCTATCTCCCTAGGGCCACCAGTTTGGCGGCCGAGCTGAAGAAGGACCTGGGCGTCGACGCGACGCTCACGCCGGGAGGCGGCGGGGTGTTCGACGTGATCGCCGACGGCAAGACGATCTTTTCCAAGAAGCAGGTCGGGCGGTTTCCCGAGGTGGTCGAGATCCTCGGGATGTTGAAGCAGAAGAAGTGACGACGGCGCGGCGCTCGTAGCGTTCCACGCCGGCCGCACCCACCGGCCCCCCACGCGGGGCCGGTCGCGTTTTGGCAAGGGGGGTTCATGAGCACTCGCCGTTCCGTCTCCGCCCGCACGCCGCTCCTCGCGGCGCTGCCCGCCGCGCTCGTCGCGGCGCTCTTCCTCTCGGCCCCACTCGCCGCGGCCGCGCCGCACGACAACGACCGCTCTGCCCGCGGCGCGCGGGCCGGCAAGTCCGACGCCGCCACTCCGGCGGCTCCCGAAGCCCCCGTGATCCGCGAGGTCCTTCCCGACGGGCTCACCCTCCTGATGCAGGTGGATCACTCCAAGCCCCTGGTCGGCGTCTGCATCGTCGTGAACGGCGGCAGCCGCACCGAGGACCCGAAGCTCTCCGGGCTCAGCCACTACTACGAGCACCTGATCTTCCGCGGCGGCTCGGCGCGCCAGGAGGAGCTGGAGTTCCGGAAGGAGATGCAGCGGATCGGCGAGGAGAGCGGCGGCTACACGACGAACGACTACACCTGCTACGGATTCACGGCGCCCACGGCGAACCTGGACGAGGCGCTCTGGCGCTCGCTCGACGCCTGGCTCGGATTGAAGCTGACCCAGGCCAAGGTGAACAAGGAACGCCAGGTCATCATGGAGGAGTACAACCAGGGCGAGGACCGTCCCGACTACAAGGTCTACTACCAGATCGAGCGGCTCATGTTCCGCGACCATCCGTACAAACGGGACACCATCGGGCTGAAGGACGCGATCATGAACTCGTCGCTCGCGACCTTCCGCACGTTCTACGCCGACCGCTACGTGCCGAACCAGATGACCCTCGCGGTGGTCGGCGACTTCGATCCCGCGACGATGCGCACCAAGATCGCCCGCGGCTTCGCGCCCTATCCGCGCGGGAAGGAATCGTTCGAGCTGGGAATCACGGAAAAGCCGCAGACGGAATTCCGGATGGGCGTCGAGACGATGAAGACGCCGAGCACGTGGACCCATCTCGGCTTCCACACGGCTCCGTTCCGGGGCCCCGATTCTCCGACGCTCACCGTGATCGCATCGCTCCTGGGCGGGGGGACCTCGTCGCGCCTCTATCACGCGCTCAAGGAGAAGGAGAACCTGGTCACCGACGTGAGCGCCAGTTTCGAGACGCGGAAGGACCCGGGCATGTTCCTGGTCTCGACCCAGATGCCGCCGGCCAACGAGGCCAAGGTGTTCGGGGTGGTCCGGGACGAGCTGACGCGGCTGGCCACCGAGCCGGTCCCGCCCGCGGAGCTGGCGCGGGTGAAGGCGGCGCTCGTGAACGACTGGGTCTTCGCCGCCCAGACGCCCTTCTCGCGCGCGGAGCGCCTCTGCGTCTTCGGCGTCATGTCCGATCCTGCGATCGCGGGGCTCTGGCCCCGGCTGATCGAGGGCGTCACCGCCGAGGACATCCGCCGGGTGGCGGCGGCGACCTTCGCTCCGAACCAGGCCTCCTACTCGGTCGTCCGTCCCGCCGACGCGCCCTCGGCCGCCGCTCCCAGCCAGAGCGACATCCTCGCGATGGTCGCGCCCTGGACCGAGGCCTGGCCGGCGGCGGCCGCGGCCGACCCTACCGTGACCGCGTCCGCGCCGCGCAAGGAGACCCTTCCGAACGGCATCACGCTGATCCTGAACGAGGACCACTCGACGCCGATCGTCGCGGTGGCGACCTACGCCCGCGGCGGACAGTGGATCGAGCCCGAGGGTCTCGCCGGCGTGAGCCACATGGCCGCCACGCTGCTGCGCCGCGGCGCGGGCCCGATGAGCGCGCGCCAGATCTCGGACCAGGCGGAGCTCATCGGCATGCGCCTCTCCTCGGGCGGCAGCAACGACTACGCGTTCCTGAACTGGCAGGCGCCGTCCCGGAATTTCGGCAAGTCATGGGACCTCTATCGCACCCTGCTGACGCAGCCGAACTTCCCCTCCGACGAGACGGCCAAGGTGCGCCAGGATCTGATCCAGCAGGTCCAGAGCATGGGCGACCGGCCGTTCGACCTGACGAACCTGCGCTTCGCCGAGGCGATCTACCGGAAGTCGCCCTATCGCCGCGCCGTCATCGGCGACGAGGCCTCGCTCAAGAAGATCACGGCGGCCGATCTCCGGCAGGCCTACCGCTCCGAATTCTGCGGGGCGAACCTGGTCGTCGCCATCTCCGGCGATTTCGACACCGACGCCACGCTCGCCCTGGCCCGGCGGACCCTGGGAGCGATTCCCAAGGGAACGCCCGCGACGGTCGGGGGCGTGCGCGACGAGCCCGCGACCGAGAAGCGGCCGATCTTCGTCGACAAGGAGCAGGAGCAGATCACCTACAACACCGGCTGGATCGGCTGCTCGCTCCTCGATCCCGACTATCCCGCGCTCAAGACCGGCGTGGCGCTGATCGGGGACCGGCTCTTCTTCAAGTACGTCTACGAGAAGGGCGTGGCGTACCGCTCGTGGTTCTACATGAACGACCGGGTGGGGCAGGGCACCGTGCAGAACGAGATGGGGGTGAGCCCGCAGAACTGGTCGGCGGCGAGCGGGGTCCTGGAGGACGTGACGGAATACGTCACGCGCCCGCTCCGGGACGACGAGGTGAAGCGCACCATCGACAAGGTGCTCACGCGCTGGTACCTGGGCGCGCAGGAGAACGACGCGATCGCCGGGCGGCTCGGGTTCTACGAGGCGGCGGGGCTGGGCTACGACTTCGCGCTACGCTATCCCGAGCGCCTGCGGCACCTGAGCGCGTCGGAGGTGCAGGCGGCGCTCCGGAAGTATCTCCATCCGGAGACCTACACGCGCGTGGCGATCGGGAAGGAGCCGGCCAAGACCGCGGGCGCCTCGCTGGCGCCCAGCCACTAGCGCCGCGCGCGCGCGGCGGCCGCGCCGCACGCGACGCCGATGAAGGCGCCGAGCGGAAGGGTCTGCTGCCAGCTCTTGTGGGGGATGCCGCTCAGTCCGCCGAGCGCCAGGCCGACCACTCCGGAGAGGAGCATCGCGCGCCAGGCGGGGGTCCGCCCGGGCGCCAGGTAGGCGGCCAGGACGCCGTTGATGATCCCCTGCGAGGCCCGGCCGAGCACGCTGAGGAACAGATCGAGCGTGTGGGGGTCTCCCCACGCGCTCACGACTCCGTGCGCCGCGCCGAGGACGATTCCCGTGAGCACCCCCGCCGTCACTTTCGTCATCGCCCAACCCCCCTCGGCCAGAGGCGCCGCAACGCCCGATCCCGCCGCAGCATAGCCGGAGGCGCCGGGCGGGTCCAGCAGTTGAGAACGCGCGCCCTCGCGCCGATAGGTAGGGAATGTCGAACACCCTGCCCGACGGCGCGTCCGTAGGGGCCGCGGCCGGCGGCGCGCTTCAGCAGCATTTCGAGAACGCCCCGATCGGGATGCTCCTGCTCGGCGAGGACCGCGCGATCCTGCGCGCCAACGAGACGGTCGCCTCGATCACCGGGCTGGCTCCCGCGATCCTCTCCGGCTCTCCCTTCCGCCGCTTCCTCTCCACCGACGCTCCGCTCGATCTGGAGGACCGGATCTTCGAGGAGCTGGAGCACTCGGGACGCTGGCTCGGCGAGGTGGAGATCCGGACCTCGATCGGGGACACGAGCCCGATGCTGGTCGCGATCACCCCGGTCTCGGATTGCGCCCCGGTGCGCTACGTGGTCACGGTGTTCGAGCTGGGAAACCAGCGATGGATCGAGGCGGAGTCCAGCCGGCGCGCGGCCGAGCTGTCCGCGCTCTCGGCGATCGCCGTGGCCACGGGGAGCAGCACCGATTTCGACGAGATGCTCCACGCCGCGGCCCGGGAGATCGTCGAAGGGCTGGAGGTGGACGCCTGCTGGATCCACTGCCGCGACGCGTGGGGCCCCGAGCTTCGCCTGGGCGCGGGCGCGACGCACCTCGATCCCTCGCTCCGGATCTCCTCCTACATGATCCCCGACGCGAAGAACCCCGCGCTCCTGCGTGCCGCCGAGGCCCGCGAGCTGGTCACCGAATCGGAGCTGCTCGACCGGAGCATCGCCACGGTGATGCACGTGCCGCTCCTCTCCCGCGACGACATGGTCGGCGTGCTGTCCATCCTGAGCGTGGAGGGAGAGAAGCTCTCGACGCGGAGCTCCGATCTCCTGTGCGCCATCGGCTACAAGATCGGGACCGCGATCCAGAACGTGCGGCTCCTGGAATCGGTGCGCCGCCAGCAGCAGGAGCTGAAGGAGAAGAACGACGAGCTGGAGACCCTGGTGTCGCAGCTCCTCGAGGCGGACCGCCTCAAGAACGAGTTCCTGGCCAACACCAGCCACGAGCTCCGCACGCCGCTCAATTCGATCATCGGCTTCCTGAACCTCGTCATCGACGGCCTGTGCGAGAACGAGGAGGAGCGGATGGAGCTGTTGAACCACGCCCTGACCAGCGGGCGCCACCTGCTCTCCCTCATCAACGACGTGCTGGACCTGGCCCGGATGGAGGCCGGCCGGCTGCAGGTGGAGGTGGGCGAGGTGGACCTGAGCGCGGTCCTGAACGAGGTGGCCGCCACGATGGCCGTACAGGCGCGCGAGAAGTACCTCGATCTCTACTGCCCGCGGATTCCCGAGGGGGTCCGTGTGAGCGCGGACGAGTCGCGCCTCCGCCAGGTGTTCGTGAACGTGATCGGGAACGCGATCAAGTTCACGCCCAAGGGCACCGTCACGATCGGCCTCGAGACGCCCGCGGGGGAGCCGTTCGTGGAAGTCTGGGTGCGCGATACCGGGATCGGGGTGGGCCAGGAGAAGATGGCGCGGCTGTTCCACAAGTTCTCGCAGGGGGACACCTCGACGACGCGGAAGTTCGGCGGGACGGGACTCGGTCTCGTGATCGTCAAGGAGCTGGTCGAGATGATGGGGGGAAGCGTTCGCCTGGAGAGCGCGGGCGACGGGAAGGGAACGCTCGTCACGATGCGGCTCGCGCGGGTCGCGGGCCGCGCCCCGGCTACGGGTCCGTCACGATGAAGAAGAGCAGCCGGCCCTGCTCCACGGCCACGGTCGCGGGGCGCGCCTCGACGACGTTCGAGATGGAATCCCGCACGCCCAGCTCCAGCCGGTCCTGGGCCAGCGGGTACCGCAAGCCCTGCGTCGTCACCCCGGTCGCGGGCCCGCCCACGGCGAAGAAGGACACGACGGTGCCGGCAGGGAAGTCGAGCGTGGTCGTTCCGGTCGCGACGAAGGCGCGGCAGCGCTCGTCCAGCAGCGTGATCGCGATCCGGTCGGAGTAGCGCAAGAGGAGCGAGAGGTGGCCGACCACGTGGTCCAGGCGGTCGGCGCTCGCGCCCAGGAGCAGGATCTGGCGAAAGCCGCCCCGGGCGATCACGTAGCGGATCGCCTTCTCGGTGTCGGTGGTCTCGGTGTCGGCGTCGAGGACCACCTCGGCGCTGGCGAAGCGCGCGAGGGTATCCTTCGTCACCGAATCCATGTCGCCGATCACGACGTGCGGCGTGACGCCGTAGGCCAGGGCGTGGTCCGCCGCTCCGTCGGCGCAGACGAACAGCGACGCGGCCGAGACGGCCTGCCGGAGCGTCTCGCGCGAGGGCGGGATTCCGTGGGTCAGGATGACGGCGACGCTCACGCGCGGTCTCGGGGCCGGGGACGGTTCTAGGGGCTTGCGGGCACGCCGCGCGCAGCCTAGCATCCGCGAGGGAACGATGGCAAACCAGCGGAACGTGATGGCCTTGGTCGTGGTCGGAGCCCTGACGCTGCTCGTGGGCGGCGCCGGGCTCTATCTCGGCTTTGCTTCGGGGCGGCACGCGCCGACCGACCCGCCGGTGCCGAAGCAGCCCGACTACGGGCCGATCCTCTACGACATGCGCTCGATCCGCTCCGAACCCGACCGGATCCGGTTCGAGTGGGCCCGCTTCGACGACGCGAACGCGTATCGCATCACCGTGCTCTCCCCCTCGAACGATTCGCTGTTCGCAAGCCCCGCCCTCACGTCCAACGCCTGGGTCATCCCGACCGACATGCGGCGGAAGCTCGCGTCGCAGTCGGTCTACCACTGGAGAGTGACGGTCTTCGCGAAGAACGGCGGCGTGCGTTCCTCGGATCCCGCGGCGTTCGCCACGCAGTAGCGCGAAGCGAGGTAGGAGCGCTACTCGGTGGACGGCGGAACGGGGACCAATTCCCCGGTGATGTCGTCGGACTTGTCCTGTCGCGCTCGAAGGAAGAGGCGGCCTCCGCCCAGGACGCGATAGGTGTCCCTCCCCCGAGCCGATGCCGGTTCCACGATGAGCACGCGCAGCACCCGCGCCTCATTGCCCAGGTACCGGTCGTGGCAGATCCCCTCGCGGCGATCGGTATCCGCGTCGAACCGCCCCTGCAAGGCGTCGGTGATGGGCCCGATCCGGGTCCCGGTGACCGCTCGCAGCTCCTTCCCCTTGAGGTCCTCGACGTAGCAGCAGGGGTTTCCGATCAGGATCTCGCACCGAAGTCGGTCGGAAGTCTGGAGCGAGTGGCACCAGTTCTCAGGGCACGCGGGCAGATCCAGAAAGACGTACGTGCCCGGGTCGCCGTCGCGCCATCCGTGTTTGAGCGTGAGCGCGGGGCCGCAGTCCGTTCCCAGGCCGCCCGCCGGCAGGATCACCCCGATCGACGTGAGCGCGCCTTCGCAGGTGCCCCCGATCACCGAGTCCTGGGACGAGCTCGGCTCGAAGCGAGCGGTCGCCGGCATCAGTCGTCCCGAGACGTCGGTCACGCCGTGCGTCGCCACCGCGGGGTGCGGCGAGGTCATCGCGCTCGCCAGCAGAGTGCCTGACAGAATGGCAGCAGTAATCCCCATGCACGGATTGTCGGCAGCATGGACGGGCAGCCTTAGTGTGGGCAGGAACGTGAACCCCGGTGCGGGGTATCTTGGACTGCCGGGTTCGCTCCAGAATTTCAGGCTTTCCCAGGAGACGGTATGAAACCCGCTCAACGGGATTCGGTGCGGTCCCACCCGCACCTGCTTCGAGTGCCCTTCCTCCTCTCCGTGCTCACTCTTCTCGGCGCCACGATCGGAGCCGAAGCTTCGCCATTACGGGATCGGGACGTCTCGCTTCGTCGCCAGGACTGGTTCTGGTCCGGCGTGCCCGTGGGCAAGTCGGGCCTTGTCGCGGATCATGCCCGGATCGAGTGGTACCTCCCACGAGTGCCGGTGGTCGAGCGTGACCTGAACCCGGCTCTCTCGAACGAACAGGGCGGCAGCGACGCCCATCCCGCCCTGGAGCTCTCGATCCGCCCTCCGACCGGGGAGGCCCTGATCGATTCCTCGGACTGGACCGGAATCGTGCAGCAGCTCGATCTCGTGGGCTTGGACCTCTCCGGGTTGCAAGCCGTCGAGATCTGGGTGAACGATTTTCACGCCCAGCACACGTCCACGAAAGCGATCCTGCGCGTGGCGCTCGGGCGCTTCAGCGAGGACGCGTTCTGGGATCCCAAGAACCCGCCGAATTTCGATCTGGATACGGAGGACAAGAACCAGGACGGGCGGCTGGACCGTTTCGATCCCTCCAGCCCGGATTACCTCGTCTTCGACGAGGACACGGGACTCGACGGCCTCCACGATGCGGAGGAACCGGGGTACGCGGGCCTGGGCTCGGATCCGAACGGCGATGACTACCGATACAATCCCCAGTCGGCGCCCGACGATCACTCGCGAATCAACGGAACGGAGGGAAACGGGATCCATGGAACCGACGCGCGCCCCGACACGGAAGACTTGAACCGGGATGGAGGGCTCGACCTCGACGAGGACTACCACGAGGTCGGGATCGACCTCGCCGATACCGCGTTCGTCCTCGTGGACGTTCCCCGCGACGATCGCGACAATCCCTCGATCGATAGCAGCAACGGCTGGCGCCAGTTCCGCATCCCCCTCGAGGCGTTCGGCGTCCAGGGACGGCCGAATTGGCCCTATGTCCCGGCGATCCGACTGGCCATCGAGGGGATGGCCGACACGCTCAGGCTGCAGATCGGCGGCATCCGGTTCGTGGGCGTTCCCGCGCCCCCGGTGGCGCCGCGGATCGTCCTTCGGCAGAACCGGCCGAACCCGTTCAACCCTTCGACCACGATCGAGTACGAGCTTTCCCGCGAGGAACGCGTTCGCCTCGAGGTGTTCGACGTGACGGGGCGCCGGGTCGCGACGCTCGTGGACCGCGTCCAGGGCGACGGGCTGCATCGGGCGTTCTGGTCCGGGCGCGACGATCGCGGCCGTCCTGTTCCCTCGGGCGTCTACGTTTACCGGCTTCGCACCGATGCCGGCGAAGCCTCCCACCGGATGGTCCTCGTGAAGTGACGTTGACAACCGCGCCGCATTGGGCGCATCGTCGCATCGTCCGTTAGGGGTGGCCGGGATACCGGCCTGAGATCAAACCCTAGAACCTGATCTGGGTCATACCAGCGTAGGGAAACGGGACGACAAGAGACCTTCTCGTCGGGCCGCGTCCTTCCCTGGGCGCGGCCCGCTTGCTTGGGAAGGAAGGTGCTCTCGATGTCGCCTCTTCGCTTCGCCGGCTGCCGAATCGCCTGCGCCGCCGCCGCGCTTCTCCTCTTCGCCTCCGGTACGTCCGCCGTTCGCGCCCAGACCGACGCGACCGCCCCCGCCGTGTACCCGCGCATCCTGCGCGGGCAGGTCGTGGATGCCGAGACGCGCCGTCCCGTCGCCGAGGCGCGCGTCCGGACGGTCGACGCGCCGGGCGTCGCGTCCCGCGAAGCGGCCACCGACGCGAACGGCGAGTTCCAGCTCACCGACCTGGGGGCTCCCCGCGGCACGATCGAGGTGTCGCGGCTGGGCTATGCCACGGCGCGCCTCGCCTACGACGTGACCGATCCGAACGCGGGCGCGCTGATCGTCCGCCTCGCGGCGCGCGCGCTTCCGCTTCCCGCGATCGAGGTGTCGACGACGCGCGCCGTCGAGCGCGAGACGCCCGTGCCCTTCACCGAGCTTCCGAAGCCGGAGATCCAGGCGCGCTACTGGGCGCAGGACCCGCCGATGCTCCTGGCCGAGACGCCCGGCGTGTACTCCTATTCCGACGCGGGGAACGGCGTGGGCTACTCGTACGTCAAGATCCGCGGCTTCGCGCAGCGCCGCGTGGCCGTGACAATCGACGGCATCCCGCTGAACGATCCCGAGTCGCACGAGGTCTACTGGGTGGACCATCCCGATCTCCTGTCGGGGACCGCGTCGGTGCAGGTGCAGCGGGGCGTCGGCAGCGCGCTCTACGGGGCGAGCGCCGTCGGCGGCTCGGTGAACGTGGAGCTCCTGCAGGTGCCGCGGGAGCGGCGGATCGCGTTCGAGGCGGGCGGCGGCTCGTACGGGACCACGCGCTTCACCGCGCTCTACCAGAGCGGGCTGCTCGACAACACCTACGCGATCTCGGGGCGCTACTCCCGGATCGTGAGCGACGGCTACCGCGAGCAGTCCTGGTCGCGCCTCTGGGCCTATCAGTTCACGGCCGCGCGCCTCGATTCCTGGATGACGACGCGCGTCAATCTCTACGGCGGACCGGAGCAGCTTCACCTCGCCTATTACGCCGTGGACCGCTCCTATCTGGACGGCCGCTACACGGGCGACCCCGATCGCGACCGCCGCTTCAATCCTCTCAACTGGCGGAACGAGACCGACAATTTCTTCGAGCCCCATTACGAGCTGATCAACGACATCCGCCTGACCGATCGCGCCTCGCTCACGTCGTCGGCGTTCTACTTCCCCGGCAAGGGCTACTACGACGATCTGCCGTACGGCCCGCAGTCGTTCGCGTCGCGGCAGCTCCCTTCCTTCTACGTCCCCTCGGACACGCTCTATCCCGCGGCGTACTACCTGACCGACTCGCTCGGCGTTCCCGAAGCGCAGCCGAACGGCCAGTTCCTCGTGACCGGTTCCGACATGACGCAGCGGCTCTGGGTGCGAAACCGGCACTACGGCTGGGTGCCGCGCGCG